>NZ_VIKY01000132.1:0-10589 GCF_009711925.1 Dolichospermum sp. UHCC 0352
TTTTGGCAATGACCGATAATTTATCTTCCCAATGCTTCGCCCCTACTGACAATTGTACGGGCGAAGCATTTGGAGAATTATTTTTGGCAATGACCGATAATTTATCTTCCCAATGCTTCGCCCCTACTGACAATTGACTAATGACCAACTTAAATTTACTAAATTGATGCGTAAAACGATATGATATAAGACATCACTTCAGTCATCAAATAATGAACGCTCTATGAAAACAGAAACCGTTCGCACGACATTAACCATTCCCAGGGAACTGCTAGAAGCTACAGATAAGGCAGTTATGGAAGGGAAAGCTAAAAGTCGGAATGATTTTGTCGCTCAGGCTTTACGAAGGGAACTAGCCTTACAAAAGCGATCCGAAATTGATGCCGCATTGGCAGAAATGGCTAATGATCCAGATTATCAAGCAGAGGTCTTAAAACTAGAGGTAGAATTTGCTACCGCGCAGTGGGAGGCGTTGCAGTTAGGGGAATCGCCAAGATGAGAAGGGGTGAGGTTTATGATGCGCGTCTAGAAATGACTGAAGGCTCGGAGCAGGGAGGAACTCGCCCAGTGATTATTGTTAGTCGCGATGTAATTAATCTATCCAGCCCAGTCGTTTTAGCAGTACCCTGTACCACCTATCAAGACGGAAAGCGAGTTTACCCTACTCAAGTTTTAATTTTATCACCAGATGGCGGACTCAAGAAAGACTCAATCGCCATGGCAGATCAGGTGCGGGTGTTATCTAAAACCCGCTTTTTGCGTTTAAGAGGAATACTTTCTGAAGTTGTCATGGCACATTTGGAGCAAGCGTTATTAATTGCCTTAGATTTGCCAGGATATTAACTAGTACACAAGGGCGTAAATCAACCAACGTCTCAACTGAGCTACGCCAAACGTCCATTCTAAATCGCCCAAAAGCCTATACCGTCTTAGGCTTGACTTTTGACTTTCGCCTTGCGGTACTAGCTTTTAAGGGAGGGAATGAGGAACAGGAAATCAGGGTAGATAAGTAGGTCGTTTTGTCAGTCCTATCTCATTTCCTGAATTAACGTGACTTGGTATGAGGAAAACGTGGAAAACTTCAAAATTTATTATTGAAATATGTCTAAATCAATAAAAATATCAAATCATTTAACACAACAGTCTCAAGAGAAAGAGAAAGAGAAACAACTAATTAATGAACTTAGGTTATTAGTAAAAACTTTGATTTATCAGGAAGAAATTACAATTAAATCCATCATGGATTGTCTCTATGATGTTGGTTCAACTAATTTAGTAAATCAAAAATTTAAGTTTGGAACTCTCAATAAAACTCTAAAATTTATGACTAAAATATCTAAACCTGCATTTAAAATACTGGCTTGGCAATGGTTTAAGAAAAATTGCCCTGATTTGATTACTGGATGGCTGCAAGGTAAAGTTACATTTATAAGAGTAGAAGAAAAGAGATTGGAGGTGATGACAGAAAATGAAAATCTCAGTTTAGTTAGTATTTCTCAGATTCCAGAGGAAAATCAAATTGATCAGATAAAACGTCTGCATTTACAGGTGAAATTGTTAACAGGTATTTTAGTTATTACAGTAACTTTATTTAGTGGGAGTTTGATTTGGCTAAGTAATTCATTGCACCAATCCCATTTACAAACTTTAGAAAAACTCCAAAATCAAGTTAAAACTTTAGAATCTAGTACAGTACAGCGTAAGTAAGATAACCATTAAAAGTCCCTAAAAAGCTTATACAATCTGCTTTTTAATTTTTAATTGTTAATTTTTAATTCCGCCCTGCAGTACTAGTCAATGAACACAGAGAAACTGGTTAGTATTAGTTAAACTTAAACTGCTGGCTTCAATCCCATTTGTCTTAAATTGATATGTTGCGGGTTTTAATTATCGGTGGAATTGGTGATGCGGTAGAATTAGCTGCTAAGGTAGCAAATATTCCTGGTATTGAGGCTATCTCCTCTCTAGCCGGTCGTACCCGTGAACCTGCTGCTCCTGTTGGTAATGTGCGAATAGGCGGTTTTGGTGGTGTAGCCGGATTGGTGACTTATCTGCGAGAAATGCAAATTGATATATTAATTGATGCTACTCATCCTTTCGCTAATCAAATTTCTGAGAATGCAGCCGCAGCGACTCAGGAAGTAGGTATTCCTCGATTAATGGTAATTCGTCCAGCTTGGGAAAAACTCAAGGATGATTATTGGTTAGAAGTAGAAAATAATTTGGCTGCTGCTGCTGTTTTAGCAAATCAAGCTAACCGAGTATTTTTAACAATTGGTAGACAAGAAATTGCGACTTTTGCACATTTACAGGAAATTTGGTTTTTAATGCGGATGATTGATCCACCAAATGCTGATGTTGTCGTTCCACCTGGATTAATTTTATGCGATCGCGGTCCCTTTAGTTTAGAAAACGAACAAGAAATTCTCCTCAAATACAATATAGATACCATTGTCAGCAAAAATAGCGGTGGTAGTGCCACATATCCCAAAATTATCGCCGCTAGGAAACTAGGGATAAAGGTGGTGATGGTAAATCGTCCACCTGTACCCCCAGGAGAACAAGTTGCAGATGTGGAAAGTGCCGTGCAATGGCTAAGAGGATGTTTGAAAAGTATCAGAATTAATCGAGATCCCCCCAACCCCCCTTACAAAGGGGGGCTAAATTCCTCAAAGTCCCCCTTGGAAAGGGGGATTTAGGGGGATCAGATCCCACACGAAAAAGTTTTCAAACAACCTCTAAAGGTTAAACATTAATAACTGAGAAAATCCTGAGGAATAGCCAAGGTTTCGCTGATAATTTCTGATGCTAATTTATCAGATTTGAGTAAGGGATAAGCCGGAAGACCATGATGTTGATGCCCATTGGAGGATGATTGAGATTGTAAATAAATTCCCATAGCTAAACTAGGCAAATAGGTAATATTGTAATTTGCCACATTTACAGAAGATACTGAAGCAAAAGACAGATTAAATAAACTGTGCAAAGGTAATTTATACAAGTCCCGATGGGGAACTAAAATTATTGTATCTATCCCTGCCAATTCTTGAGTAATTGTGGAAATATTCAAGATATTTTGCAACTGCAATAGTTTTGATAGTGTTGATGATTCTTGCCAATCTGCTAACCAATGTTCAAATTCAATTAAGCGTTTTATTGCTTCGGGAATTCCTTCTGTCTCCTGAATGGGTGTAAACAGTAAAATCGGAGCTGGGGCTTGATCTTTGATAATGAATGTGTGCAAAGCGGCTGGGCTAAGATGCCAATAAATTATGGCTGTGGTGGGATTCAGTAATTGTTGAATAGAGCGATAATCTCCTGACTCAAGTTGATAATTCAAATCAGGCATTAACAACTGTAAACAGTTATTTCTCCCCTGTTCAGCAATTTCCCAAGCTTCTACTAAATCTCCTGTATTTACAGCTAAATCAACTGCTAGTTGTCCCAAACCTGCAAATTTTAGTACCAGTTGTTTTTTATTTTCATCAGTCCGATTCGGCTGAGTGAGTAATTGTTGTAATAATTCAATTCCCCATTTTTGTAATTCCTGTGCCGCTACTGTTTCCCCCAAACAGACAAGCACTTTCATCAGAGATTGCAAAATATCCAAATGCAATTCTGGAAAATCTTCTGGTGTCAGCGTAGATAGTGCCAGTTGATATTCGGACATGGCATGATGCCAATAATCACGAGGTGTGGTGGTTTTTTTTGCTTGCTCGTAGTAAGTATTACCAATAGCTATACGTAATCTTCCCCAACCTTCTGGGTGAGTATCCGGGCGAAGATGTTTCAAACCTGTCTGATAACTTGCTAATTTACCTTCATAGCCGCCTAAGTTAAGGGCAGGATTGGATGCAGAAATGTTACTAACTACAATTAGTGATGATTGGTGGGGGGTGAGATGACCAGCCGCCGCACCCCTTCCTAGCCAAGCTTCCCAGTAGTCTAGTTTAATTTCTAAAGCCCTGTCATAGCCGGATATAGCTTGGGCAGAACGGTCTAGGTAAAATAGGGCTACGGCTTGGTTATACCAGGCTGGGTGGAAATCGGGTTTGATGGCGATCGCTTGTTGATAGGATGAGATTGCATCTTCCCGACGACCTAAGTGTTCAAAGGACACACCCCGGTTATACCAAGCTAGATAAAATTCTGGCTGAATGGCCAGGGCTTGATCCCATGATTCAATTGCTTCTAACCATTGTTTTAAATTAAATAGCACCACACCCCGATCAATCCACACTTCATGATAGTTGGGTTGGAGATTGAGAGCTTGATCATAACTAGCAATCGCTTCTGCATATTGCTCAACCACAGCCAAAGCTATCCCCCGGTAGTACCAAGCTTCAGAATCTTGGGGTTCTAAATTCACCGCTTGATCATAACTATCAATAGCTTCCCCAATTAAACCTAACTTGAGTAATGCTAAACCTCTGCTAGACCAAGCTGCTTGGTAATCTGGTTTAATAGCGATCGCTTGATCAAAGGAAGCAATGGCCGCATCAAAGTCTCCCAACTCGCCCAGAATACTGCCTCGGCTATACCAAACCTGATAAAAATCCGGTTTGAGAGCCAGTGTTTGGTCATAAGCAGCGATCGCTTCGGAAAACCGTTGCAAGTAAAATAATACTAAACCCTGATTAAACCAATACTCATAAACATGAGGTTGGATTTGACTTGCCCGTTCATATAAAGCCAAAGCCTTTAACAAATCTCCAGCTTTAGCCTGCCGTAAACCCTGATAAAATAAACTTTCCGCCGGATTAGTAACAACTATTTGTGATGTTGATTGCTGGACAAGTTGCCGATCACGAATTGCCAATTCCGACGCTAAATGCTGGACAAGATTGCTACTTTGCTCCAACCGCACCACCAACTCATCTAAAGTGGACGCTAACTGCGGTTCTATATTCATCAAAGACTCGTTCCAGCTTTTCTCCCTGGGAGATTCTGGATCGGCAATTATTTCCGCAGCATTCTGGGAAAATTCCTGAATTCTATACTCATAACTGTGATAGTCATTTTCTGTCTTAGCTGCATTCTCAGCTAAAGACCCATTACTTAACCCTACAGACTGACCAGTGAAGAGATCCTCAACCATTTGGGATACTGATGGATTAGTCACACTTTCCACATTCTGATCTTGCCAGATTTGTTCCCCAAATTGGCGGAGCAATTCCTGACCAGGAGTATCTAACTCCTCTGCTGTGGGGATGGAACTTTCCAACTCCTGTGACTCTTGCTTGCGCTCATACTCCTGATTGAGGTTGCGCCGCAATAGCTGCACCCCAATATCATAGGCCAGGTTGCTAACCTCACCAATACCTAACTCACCCAGTTTCACCATGCGCTTGGCTAAAGGAAGATTCGGTGCAGGAGAAGCTAATAATTTGTCCCCAAATATCAACAGCCAATCTATCCACCGATCAACTGTAATTCTTGGTTCCATCCGCTGCAAATACTTCAACGCCCACTGTTGTCCGCGCGCTTGATGCACACCTTCTAGTAGTTCATTAAATAACAACTCTAGATCCGCATTCGTGAGTTTTGGTGGTTGATCTGCCACCAGATTGCCTTGACTATCCTGGGAATCGGTGATTCCCAGGATAGTCAAGGGGGACTGTAAAAATTTGTTAAGCCACTGCAAGAGCCACCTGAACATCTGCCAATTTATGGGATTTTCTTTCTCCTAGATTGTAGCTATCCTTGTGTCAAAAAAAATTATTAATTACGGAATGGACTAGAAAACCAAATAGACCCACTTGACACTCTCAGCGTCTTTAGACGCGCTCGATTCTTTAATCAATGAGCCAACTTACAATTGCTGGATTACTCCAACAAAAACAGAGGTCGATTCTCCTAAAGCGTTAATGACCGTATCCCTACCGTACTCGTTTTTTGCATTTCATTTTTCACCAAATTTAGCTTTCCTAAACAGCAATACCGTTAGGTATGACTACGCACTCAACCAAATAAGTTAAGTTTTTACGTCGTTTAGTTATACTTAAATTCTAGAATTGTTTACATTGTATCACATCTACTGTTATTGAGTTAGGCTAAATATTTTCGCCCGTGTCGCTTATATCTCAGCACTAAAGTGACTGAGCTTTACGCTTACCGGGTAATACTGTAAAAATATTGATAGCTACACCGCACAAATCAAACTTATTGACATACTCACCGACCTGAAGGTGCGGGGAAACACTTGACACTTCGCCAGAACCCGCCACAAGTGGTCTTATCGTCCCTCCATGTCCGTTTAAAGTCTCCCAATGCCCTATGGCGACTATGACAAAATTTTAACATAAAGCCGTCCTGGAAGGACCGGGCTTGTGTCCCGTCTTTTCGGTCACTGGGATTTATCCTTGTGATTCAGAAGACTCGTTCGCTTCATTATACTGACTAACTAATACCTGAATAATTTCTTCTGGATTATTTGTTTCCACTCCTAGTTGTTGGGAGATTTGCTCGCATAGGGTTTCATCCTGCTGCAACATCATCAACAATTCATCTAGACTGACAGTTTTGTATTCCCCTTCTGGTAAATTTTCTTCCGTGTTGGCAGGTATTAAAAGATTATTTTCTACTGCATCGGGACCTTCGTATTCCCAAACTGGTTCTCCTGGATTGACTGTTAAGACTTTCATGCCTATATCGTAGGACAGATTGCTGATTTCCCCAACCCCTAACTCACCAAGTTGAACTAATCTGGCTGCTAATTCATTATGGGGTTTAGAAGATGCTAATAATCTGTCACCAAAACGATTTAACCATTCTAGCCACTGTTGGGTGCTAACACGGTGTTCAAGATTATGTAACCATTTTTGCGCCCAAGTTTCTCCCTTGACCTGATGAACTCCTTCTAGTAGTTCTGTAAAGAGAAATTCTAAATCTGTGTCAGTGAGGGGTGGAACTACTGCTTTGGGGACTTGTTCCCGACTGGGGGTAAAATTTTGTTTACCACCAAACAAGTGCCGAAAAAATTTTTTGAGCCATTGAATTAGCCGCTTAAACATTTGATGCACCATTGATGTTGCTTAATAAAATTTTAGCGGTGTGAGTGACTAGTAGTTCGTCAAATTTATTTTGACTGTATATTAGTTTTGACTTTTGACTTTTGACTTTTGACTTCCGCCCTGCGGTACTAGCGGCTATGTCTGAGGCAAAATTACCATGAGTTGTTAGAATGGTAAAACCCTAAAATTTACCTGGGATATACGGATTTAAACCTGTCTCCATGTCTTACGAACCCCTGCACCATAAGTATCGGCCAAAGAGTTTCGCTGAACTGGTGGGTCAAGAGGCGATCGCTACTACCCTAACTAATGCCATTCTCTCAGCGAAAATCGCCCCTGCCTATTTGTTCACTGGCCCTAGAGGTACAGGAAAAACTTCCAGTGCGAGAATTCTCGCTAAATCTCTCAATTGTCTCCAAGGCAACCAGCCAACCCCCCAACCCTGCGGTGTTTGTGAAATCTGTCAGGGTATTACTAAAGGCTATTCTACTGATGTGATTGAAATTGACGCTGCTAGTAATACGGGTGTTGATAATATCCGTGAACTGATTGAAAGGGCGCAGTTTGCCCCGATGCAGTGTCGTTATAAAGTTTATGTGATTGATGAATGCCTGACTGGAGACTCATTGATTCTCACAGATGCCGGAATTGTCCGCCTTGATAACCCGAATATTCAAGGTCAGAGAGTTCTTAGTTACAATGACTCCTCTGAAAAATGGGAGTTTAAAAAAGTTGTCCGTTGGTTAGATCAAGGGGAAAAGCAGACCTTAGTGATCAAAACAACTCACAGAGAAATTAAGTGTACAATTAATCATTTAATCAGGACTGACCAGGGATGGATAGCAGCCAAAGACGTAAAAGCAGGAATGAAGATACTATCCCCTGTGAATGTGGATGCGACACGCTCATTTACAAGTTTGGTGTTGACGGACGTACCCGAAGATTTGTTAGTGGACACCAGTTCAAAGGTAATACATACGGACAAAAATTATACGATTGGGAATCTATTCTTCAACAAGCGGAATTACTCCGACCTCTGTGTGCTTGCAGATGTGGAGAAAAGCTGGATATCCCAGACTTTTTACGAAAAAAAGGCAAAGGCATCAAAAGTATCCAGTCTCACTGGACAAAACATCCATACAAAAAAGGACACGGAAATTGGGAACTTAGAACGGAAAAATTTCTTGCCAAAGCCGGGTTTATCCAACCAGATCAACTGGGACTCATCTACGGAACATTATTGGGAGATTGCTCAATCACTTACCCCAATAAATGCAGCAGATTTCCTAGATTATGCTGGACACACGCAGACAGTCAAAAAGATTGGTTGGAATACAAAGCTTCCCGACTTTCAGAATTGCGTCCCAAACTACGGGTTACAGTTAATCAAGGCTACGGAAATATTTCTGTCACCTGTAACACAGCTTGTCATCCCCAACTCAAAGATGTTTTTAACATCGTTAAGCCAAGTCGGTCACAAAAAACCGTCTCTATGGACTGGCTTAATAGAATCACCCCAGAAGGGATTGCTTGGTGGTTTTGCGATGATGGTTCACTCAGTCTCAGTCCACAAGGAAGCCCACAAATTCAACTACATACAGAAGGATTCTCTTCCGCAGAAAATCACCTCATTGCTAACTGGCTTACAGCAATGGGATACCCAGCAGCCGCAAAGTTTTACACCAGAAGTAGCACCAGTAAGCAGTACTACTACATCTGGATGGGAGCAACCACTAGTAGAAAATGGGTGGCAGACTTCAAGCAATATTCCATACCCGCAATGGATTACAAATTTGGAGAAGGTCGAATCTGTTCACCTCGCTGGAGTTGAGCGAGTTTATGATCTTGAAGTTGAGGATAATCATAACTTTGTCGCTAATGGATTACTAGTACATAACTGTCATATGCTAAGTACCGCAGCGTTCAACGCGTTACTTAAAACCCTAGAAGAACCACCTAAGCACGTTGTTTTTGTCCTCGCTACAACAGACGCACAAAGGGTATTACCAACAATTATTTCTCGTTGTCAAAGGTTTGATTTTCGACGGATTCAGTTAGAGGCAATGGTAAAACATTTAACGTATATTGCCGCTAAGGAAAGTATTCATATTTCTCATGATTCTCTGACTCTGGTGGGACAAATTGCCCAAGGAGGATTAAGAGATGCAGAAAGTTTACTTGATCAATTAGCTTTAATTGCTGGGGAAGTGACACCGGATAAGGTTTGGGATTTGGTAGGTTCAGTCAGCGAAAAAGACCTATTTGGACTATTAGAAGCGATCGCTCAAGATCAAGCCGAAATAGTCCTAGACTCTACCCGGAAAATCCTAGATCGAGGTCGAGAACCCCTGATCATTCTCCAAAATCTCGCCGCTTTTTATCGAGATTTCCTCATAGCTAAAACCGCTCCCAATCGTCAAGATTTAGTTGCTTGTACTGAATCAACTTGGACATCATTAGTTGACTTTGCCCAAAAATTTGATATTAGTACCATCTTACGAGGACAACAACACCTGAGAACAGCAGAATTACAACTAAAAAACACCACTCAACCTCGTTTATGGTTAGAAGTAACATTATTAGGATTATTACCCAGCGCCAATATTCAAATCCAAACTGCAAATATTTCTCAGCAAGTTAATACAACTGCTGTCACTCCAGCTTATCCTCCCGCTGCTGCACCACCAGCATATCCGCCCACAAATCACAACTCATCTGTGAATTTTGCACCAGTACCCACGTCAGAACCTGTATATGCACCACCACCTACTAACCATCAACCAGAACCAATACAGCCAGTAGGAGAAGGTTCACAATACAATTTAACTCAACTTTGGCAACAAGTCCGTGGACATATTCAGCAGCTACCCACACAAGCATTATTGGGTCAAATGTGCCATTTAATGGAATTTAATGGTGTAGTTGCTCGTGTAGGTGTAAAAGCGGTTTGGTATGACAAAGTGAAATCTTATCTACCGATCATCACTACGGCCTTTAGACAAACCTTCCAGCAGGAAATTCAAGTTACCTTAGAAAAAGCTACCACTGCCAACGCCACATCAACTAAGCGAAATCCACCTCCACAAAATTCTACTCCCGTTCAACAACCACCCCAACCTACATCCTATCAACAACCACCCCAACCTACATCTAATTACCAACCTCCAGCCCCGCAACCCACACCACAGCCACCCTCAGCCGTACCACAGCCAGTAGCTACAGTATCCGCACCACCACCCGTACCAGTCCGAGTTGAGCCTGTTGTTACCAATGCAGCACCAGTGCAACCATCGCCATCAAGTTGGGATCATGATGGTGTGGTTAAAGCTGCGGAAAGTCTAGCAAAGTTCTTTTCTGGAGAAATCATCCGCATGACAGATGATAGTTTTCAATTATCTGATTCTGTTACTTCCACTGAAACGCCTGAAATATATGAATCTTATGTTGATGATGAATATAGTTGAGAAATTCAGAACTGTTGAGATTCTCCCCTTGTTTAAATATTTGACAGTTGCTAATAACGTCTGTAAGGATCAGAAGCAATTTTCATAAGACCTCGCGGTAAGCGGGAAACTC
>NZ_VIKY01000133.1:0-6541 GCF_009711925.1 Dolichospermum sp. UHCC 0352
ACTCTACTACATCAGCCCTCTCTCTTCATCCTCTTTTTTTGGCTACAGTATTGAGAGAAAATCCAGTTTGATGTTTGAATATTCAGATTGACAGGGCTAGTCCTAAACTAATTCTTACAGACAATGACTTAAAGCAATAGCGTATCCCTTACGGGACTCGAAAGAGATAGCACGACTTAGGAATCGCTCTGCTCGTCATAGGCATTGCTTTGTACAATCACCCCTGGTACTACCCTAGACAAAATTCTTCAGGGAAACTTTCAGGCTACAATATTCGATATCAACTACAGATATCATGCCTACCAACAAGACCCCACCCAGCGAGATGATCCGCGTGCCTAATGTACTAATTCCGGTAGTACGGCAACTAGCAAAAATCCACCGTGATGGTCACACAACACCGTTATTGCAAGGATTACAGGAATTGATAGCGCAGTTCGATAGCAGCGTAAAACTGGAAGCAACCAGTGAATTACAGCAGGTGGAGGAGAAGCTGGGGGAACTGGAAACGCACCTTTGCCAGCAAGATCAACAGGTGGCCACTAAATTGGAAGTGCTTGGTAAACAGTTAGAGAAAATTGAAAAAGCAATCGCTTCTGGCAAATACAGTGGTGGTAATTCTAGACCCCGGCGCTCAGGGTATCCCTACCAGTATCAACAACAAGCAGTAGAAATCAAAGAATTTGCTCCTGAGAACTTAGCGCAACGGTTGGGGGTAACACAGCAGAGTCTAATCACAGAACGGGAAAGCAAGAGTGAGCAGGAATTTATCAGTTGGTCCAGAAACCGAGATCCCAGTAGTTTAGGGTGGAAATTTCAGATTAGTGATGGGTTGTATTATCCAGTAAAGACTCACTAAAATTTGGGTTGTATCTCTGTAGAATCCTCTTGACAACCGTTAATTAACCCCATCACCCATCAATTTTGCTCCTAACACAGATAACGTTAATTATCTGTGTTTGAGGGATTTATTAGTCCAAAACCGCTGCCGATATCAGGGATGTGAGGATTTCCTAGTTTCAATGCTTAAATAAAAGAAGAAACCCCACCACCGGGCAGGGTTTTGTACGCATTTTTTTTGTTATATCTTTATGTTAACTCGATATCAGCAAGAGGTGGCAACCTCGAAGATGGCTGATGTTGCCAATACTGCCCAACTCGTGGCTCTGTGGTTGGCAACTAAACGCAGTAAGGAGTCTCACCGGGCTTATGAGACGGATGTGCGCTATTTTATTGGTTTTCTGTTACAGTCATCACTGGAGTCGGTAAGGCTAAATGATCTTGATCTAAGAACTGTAACTATTAATGATGTCCAGGCGTTTGCCGATTTCTTGGAGACTCATCCGGCGGCGAAAACAGGTAAGCCTTTGTCTGCTGCTAGTCGGGCGAGGAGAATTGCTGCTATCAAAAGTCTGCTGAACTATGGTTGCAAAATTAAATATCTCCAGTTTAATGCGGCGGCGGATACTTTGTTACCGAAACCAAAAGATACCTTAGCAGAACGCATACTGTCGGAAACGGAGGTGATGACGATGGTGGCCTTAACGAGTAATGTGCGCGATCGCTGTTTGATTCAGTTTCTCTATTATACTGGGGCAAGAGTGGGGGAGGTGGGGCTGTTGCGTTGGGCTGATATCCGCCCCAATCGGGATGACCAGGGACAGGTGAGTTTGTTTGGCAAGGGGGATAAGTCGCGGACGGTTTTAATTCCCAAGAAGTTATATTCGGCTTTGTTGGCTTTGCGTGCTGCTGATGACACGGGCAAGTCTGCGGTGTTTAAAAGTCGCAAGGGGGGTGAACCGTTGCAGCCCCGGCATATCTGGGAAATTGTGGGGGAGGCAGGGCAGAAGGCGGGGATTCAGGGGAAGGTAAGCCCACACTGGTTAAGGCATTCCCATGCTTCTCATAGTTTAGATAGGGGTGCGCCGGTGCAGTTGGTACAGCAAACTTTGGGGCATACTTCGTTGCAAACTACGAGTAGGTATGCCCATGCTAAACCAAGCGATAGTAGTGGTCTTTATTTGCCGGGGTAGGCCAGGAGCAACACAGAAACTATTATGAAACAGCACCTACTTTTATTCTATTGGTGGAATTTAGGGATTATTTAAGTCAGTTGTTTGGCTTGAAGGGCTTGAAGGTGGATGTTGTTACTAAGAACGGGCTTAAACCTCGGATTCGTGAGCGTGTTTTGGCTGAGGCAATTTATATATAATGTATATTACCGAAGAGCAAAAAATTATGCAAATTACTTTAGACATACCTGATGAAATGGCGCGAAATTTAGAATCTCGCAAGGAAGATTTACCCCAAATTTTGGCTTTAGGACTGCGAGAAATTAGTGCTAATCCGGCAACGGGTTTTTCTGGACTAACTGAAGTTTTAGAGTTTTTGGCAAAGTTACCATCTCCTCAAGAAATTTTAACTCTCCGTCTTTCTCATAAGCTTCAGGCTGAAATTGAATCTCTTTTAGACAAAAATCGTCATCAAGCTTTAGATGAAAGGGATCTGTGTCTGTGGCAACATTATGAGTTTATTGAGCATTTGGTACGTCTTGCTAAGGCTCAAGCTCTGCTCAGGTTACAACAAGGTGCATGAGTAAAACTTATATTCCTACTAATCTACGACAAATTGTATTTGAACGCGCTCAGGGGTGTTGTGAGTATTGTCTAATTCCAGAGATGTTGGTTTTGGCTACTCATCAGATTGATCATGTGATTGCGGAAAAACATGATGGTGCAACGGTGTTAGAAAATTTGGCGCTGTCCTGTTCGCTATGTAATCAGGCTAAAGGTAGTGATATTGCTTCAATTGATCCAGAATCTGGTGAGACAGTGAGACTTTATCATCCGAGAAAGGATAATTGGGGTGAGCATTTTTTGTTTGATGTAGAAAGCGGTATGATTCAACCTTTAACCCCAATTGGGCGGGTGACTGTTAAGTTATTGCGGGTGAATCGTATGGAGTATCTGCCTGTGCGTAAGATAATTGCTCAATTGGAATCAAATAAAAATGAATGAATTAGAGAATATGCTGATATATAAATATTTACGGGTTGATGTGGCGGTTGTATTGTATGGGCTACGGTTCAGCTTTCTTTACCATCACTAAAAGCAGTTATAGTGATGGAATTAGAGAAGATGCTGGGTAGATAGATGTGAGATATGCTCAAAACGGCTTAATTGTTCCTATAGATACCCTACTCAAAATTTCCCCCAAGAAAATTTAACGATTTTCAAACCCCGACAAATCAAACAACGACAACTGCCCCAGAGAAACATTACCCTTACCACCGCGATGATAACTAAGATGACATTTTGGACATAAAGCTACTAGGTTTTCGGGTCTGTTGTCTGATGGATCACGATTCCAGTGATGAACTTGTAAATATGCACGGGATTCTTTTGATTGATCTGGAGGTAAAACACGATTACATTTTTGACAACACCAATCAGCTTTTTCCTTAATGGTTTTGGCTAGTTGTTTCCAGTATTTTGGGTATCCCATGATAACTGTTGAATCTTAATATCAGCATTTTACTATTATTAAATAATAACATTTTTGTTGATAAATGTACCAATAAATTACTATCTTTTCTTTATTATTAGGATTTTATTAATATAGATATATGGTATAATTGCAATTAGGATTTTATTAATGTTTTTGATAAATAGATATATGGGGTATAATTACAATATTGCTTTAATTGACAATTATAATAATTATTTATCAATGCGAAACCTGACTCCTGCTTCAATTTTCTTCAAAATCCTCAACTCCAGTATTGGTAAACTTCTATGATTTTATAGACAGACATTGCCAAATATAGACAAATGTCTTAAAATAATTGTGAAGGTCGAGAAAGACTTTCCATGAAACTATCAGATTATGCTAAATCAATAGGAGTTAGTTATAAAACAGCCTAGAGAATGTGGAAACGTGGTGAACTCAACGCTACACAATTAACAACAGGTACAGTCATAGTCAATTTCGATAAACCAATCAACAAAGGAGTTGTTAATTTAGCAACAGAAAGGACTGATGATTTAATGCACGATTTTGTTTCGATTATTACTTCTTTTTGTGCAAGACTTTACTCAATTAGAAGACGGACTCGGAAAACAGAGTGTATTATAGAATGTCTTCAGGAGGATGAATGCAACTAACCGAAAGACACATCATCAAAAAAACTCATAAACATTACAGAGAAATTGATAGGCTTTGCTTTCTTTCTAAAAATCTCTATAATGTTGCCAACTACTTAATTAGGCAATCCTTCTTTAAAACTGGTGAAATTCTCAATTATAATCAGACCCAAAAACTATTACAAAGTCAGTTTGATTATAAAAATCTACCAGCGAAAGTAAGTCAGCAAATATTAATGATTTTAGATAAGAACTGGAAAGCATTTTTTCAAGCACAAAAGGCTTATCAAGAAAACCCATCTAAGTTTTTGGGTAAACCAAAATTACCTAAATACAAACATAAGGAAAATGGGAGAAACCTTTTAGTGTATACTATACAGGCTTTATCCAAACCATTTCTATGCAAAGGACTTATTAAACTTAGCCAGACTGAGATAGTTTTCCCTACTCAAGCTAAAAAAATAGCACAAGTGAGGATTATTCCCAAACTTAATCATTATGTTATTGAGGTGATTTATCATCAAGAAGAAAAACCAAAACAGGTAGATAATAAGAGAATTGCCAGTATTGATTTAGGATTAAATAATTTGGCTACTGTAACTTTCAATCAAGCAGGTTTAATACCTTTCTTGATCAATGGCAGACCGTTAAAATCCATTAATCATTTTTTTAACAAAAAGAAAGCTGAACTACAGGCTATTCTCAAAACTACAACTTCAAAAAGATTACAGAATCTTTGTATAAAACGCAATTTTAAGGTTGATGACTACTTGCATAAAGCCAGCAGATATTTAATCAATAAATTGGTTGAATTAAATATAGGTACTTTGGTAATTGGCAAAAATGAAGGTTGGAAACAAGAACTGAATATAGGTTCTAAAAATAACCAAAATTTTACTCAAATACCACATACCAGATTTATTGAACAGTTGACCTATAAAGCAGAATTAGAGGGAATATCTGTAATTATCACCGAAGAAAGCTACACATCTAAATCTAGTTTTTTAGATCAAGATGTACTCCCAACATATAAAAAAGGGGAAAACCATTCTTTTAGCGGTAAGAGAATTAAACGTGGTCTTTATAAATCGGCTCAAGGTATTTTAGTTAATGCAGATGTAAATGGATCACTAAATATTCTCAGAAAAGCAATCCCTAATGCTTTTGCAGATGGGATAAAGGGGATTGTAGTTTCCCCAGTCAAGGTAACACTTTCAAAGTAAAAGATATTTGTCTATATTTTTTACAACTATAACCCCAATGTTAATTAAACCTCAAATTAAAACTCCAGAGAAATTACCGTTTTTAGAAAAATTATGTTGGCAAAGAGAAAATATAGAAAATCTTACTCCTTTAGAAATGCTGAGAATATATGAACGCGGGTGGCATTACCGGGGAGTTTTAGGCGACTTGAGCCAAATAGAATCCTTATTTGTGCAACAATTAGCTCAATATTATCATTCATGGTTAGGAGCAAAAATGTTTGAAAGGGAATTTAATCAAAAAATTTTAATTGTTCTTAATCAATTAAATGCTAATTTTTTATTAGAGTGTGGCGCGTATTTTGGCGGTGGGACTCTGGTTAGTTTAAATCATGGGGAATATAGATTAAGCAAGGATATAGATTTTCTCTGTTCCACTGGTACTGGCTACCGATTACTGCGACAAAAAATAGCTGAAAATCAATATAATGCTCTTTTTAAGACTCAAAATAATCTCAACCTACCCGGAGAAATTAAAGCTGACCAGTACGGAGTAAGATTTGCCATTGTAGTTGATGAAACTCTGATTAAATTTGAGATAATTATGGAAGGACGGATTGAATTGGGAGAAGCAGATTATCCCAGTTGGTCGCCTGTCCCATGCTTAAATGAAATTGATAGTTTTGCGGAAAAACTTTTAGCCAATTCTGACAGATGGAATGATTCCTCGGTAGAGTCGAGAGATTTAATTGATTTGGCGATGCAAAGGCTCAATTCTCCTATTCCTCAAGCAGCTATTGAGAAGGCAGAATTAGCTTATCCTGTAATTGAACCTTTAAAAAAAGCGATCGCCTTTTTCCAAAATCACCCCAATTATCGAGACAAATGTTTTGCGGCTTTGGGAATTGCCGAACCCAGTAAAATTATTGATGGTATTGATTTAATTGCGGCTGATTTTAATTTAAACAAGACACCTAGAACATTTAGCGAATCTAGACAAGACTGGGAATGACAATTAATCGCTTTTCTTCGCGGCAAACACAAACAAATCTACTCTTTTCTAAGAAAAGTGTGTGACATAGGTGCTACAGTCATAATTCATTGAGGATTTTCCCACAAAGTTGAAGCCACAGAGATATCATATCTTTGTCCTGTTTCTGTAATTTGAACCCACATTCCGCACCCCAAACTGTCACA
>NZ_VIKY01000134.1:0-7145 GCF_009711925.1 Dolichospermum sp. UHCC 0352
GTAGCTGACTTAGTCAGCTACATCTTCAAGGGTTTTCGGCATTTCCCTTATAAAAACTTCACTAGTAGCATCAAAAATTATAACACAACCTATTGAAAATATCAAACTTTGCGTCTTTGCTCCTTTGTGCCTACCCTGCGGGATCTCTAAGAGAGATTGCGCGAAACATAAATTCATTTAACTTAATCGTCCATAACGGGCTGTCATCAGAGTTTCGGGATGAGATTGATTATATAACCAAGCCCACATTTGATCACCAAAAGAAAAATGCCACCATTCTCTAGGATTGCGTTGAAATCCAGCTTTTAACATTACATCCCGTAATAATTGCCGGTTAGCATTATAGCCTTGATGACTATGAATATAATATTCTGGATGCGATCGCTCGGACATCTCATCAATGGGTGAACCCATATCCACAATTGCCCCAACATCATTGACTAGAGTAATATCCACCGCAGCCCCCGTACTGTGGGGAGGAGGGGTGTTCATATCTAAACTGGGTACAGCCCAAATTTCATAAACCGCTGTCCATACATCTTCCCGTTGCTGGGGTAATAATTCCTTTTCCGTCAAACCCCGTTCTCGCAACGCTTCCCTAAAGCTGTAATCTACCATAAACTGCTGCACAGCCACAGGCCGATAAGCATCGAATATTTGAATAGACCAATGGGGATGTAGTAATTGTAAATGATTTTGCGCCTGAATTAAATTTTCAACAACACTTTGACGCAAGTAATAAGGTGAGTGTCCGCCATAATTAGCACCTAACTTTTGATAAGGGTGAGGAGATTCCACCGCAAACAATTCTAGAGGAATCTTAACTAAAGGTTCACCACATTCAATAATGGGGATTTGGTAATAAGGTCGCATTTTAATTGCTAATTTTTAACTCTTTTTTTAACGCTTGTGAAATTCTATGCTTTCAAACTCTGACTCTCTGAGACTCTGCGCCTGGAGCGTGTTAGCGAAGCGGGGGGGGAAGCCCGATAAAATCATATTCTGAATCAGAAATTCCCAAAAAACTATCCGTGTAATCCAGTAATACCTTAAATCCGTGTTCACTCTTCATGCTGACAACAAGATTTTTCTTTCAGATCTGGAACAGGATCATAACCTCCTGGATGAAAAGGATGACAGCGTAAAATCCGCATAATAGCCATCCAAACACCCCGAAATACCCCAAACTGTTCAATAGCTTGAATCGCATACATAGAACAAGTCGGTTGAAAGCGACAAGTTGGAGGAAACAGGGGAGAAATAAAGAAGCGATAACCCTTAATTAGCCAAATCAATAATATTTTCATGTCCAAAGCTCATAAAGTAGAATTAAAGTTAAAAATACCTCTATTCCCTCATTGTTTAACACATTCCTCAGCTTAGAAAACCTTTCCCCATTGTCGCTGCAAATTGCCCCCGCTGCGGCTTGGGTAGGATTAATTATCTGCATTGCTTGGGTAGTTAGTCGTTTTACTGATAGTGAACCGGAAATCATTCGTAAAATCGTGCATATTGGTACAGGTAACGTAATTTTAATTGCTTGGTGGTTAGATATTCCCTCTTTTGTGGGAATTACTGCGGCAATTTTTGCGGGTATTATCACCTTGTTATCTTATCAATTCCCTATCCTTCCTGGTATTAATAGTGTCGGTCGTCAAAGTTTGGGAACATTTTTCTACGCTGTGAGTATAGGTGTTTTAGTGGGTATTTTTTGGTATTTACACCAACCCCAATATGCTGTTTTAGGAATTATGACTATGGCTTGGGGAGATGGATTAGCTGCTTTAATTGGGAAACGGTTTGGTAAACATAAATATGTGGTTTTTGGTTCTCAAAAAAGCTGGGAAGGTTCTTTAACAGTGACTTTAATTAGTTATTTTATTTGTGTAACTCTTTTACTGGTTACTCAAGGTAATATTTGGCAAACTTGGATGGTTTCCTTAATTGTCGCCGTAATCGCCACGATTTTAGAAGCCTTTTCTTTTTTGGGCATAGATAATTTAACAGTTCCTATCGGTAGTGCTACCTGTGCTTATCTGTTAAATCAGTTACTCTCTCATTACTGAATAATTCCTGATCTAGCAAAATGATTTTTCTGAAATTAGAGATATCTAAAAACATAGATATTTAATTTTATGTTGAGTAGAAATCCGAATAAATTCATATATTCAGAGTTTTCTGTAAAAACAACAAATATACATTGTGCAGATTTTATGTGAGCTAGGATTAATCTTTTAATAATACTATTCTAGTAATTAAAAAGTATTTTGTCTCTACTTTTAGAGGTAAATTTGCAAACTTTATTTTCTACCCGTAGGTTTATGAATTCTTAGGCAACAATGCTTATAGTTGAGTTGTTAGGTGATGGAACACCTAATTACGTAAGTGAGGCTAATAATTGTGTTAAATCAAATCAACGCATCCGATTTGCTTGTTGCTTTATCTGATCAACAACAAGAAATAGTGACTGGTGGGGCTGACTTTGAACTAGCTGCTAGTAACTATGCTAACAAGGGATCGCTCTTAATGGGAACAAGCGTCTCCGGTCCTCAAGGTAGCAGTGCTACTTCCGCAGGTAAGGCTAATACCATTCTAACTGCGGGACAAGATTTCTTAGGTTTAGGTGCAGACCTTCCTGCTGGTGTAGGGGCTTTAGGTCCAGCCGTATTACCAGGCGACGGCGGTGGCCGCGGTGCTGTACCTGCAATTGCCACCCCACTACCCCTACCTCCAGTTGCAAACGCAACTGGAACCGAAGCGATTCTTGCGTAAGTATGGGCTAGTAAGCCTATAAGTTTCCTTCCAAGCAGGACTCAACTAGTACCGCAGAGTGGAATTGAAAATAAACAACTGAAAATCAAAAAAGCAAATTACACCAGCTTTTTAAAGATTTTTAATGGTTAGTTATTTTCGCCGCTCTGCACTGCTAGTCAACAACTTTTTTAAACAACAAAGGGGGTTAGAGGAGATGACAATAACTTGCTCAACGTAAGTGAGGACTTTGAGAAAGTTTGATTCTTCTCCCCCATTTTCTTCACGCTTAATCCGCGTCGAACATTTGAGAAAGATAATTCCCACAACTAGGGCATAACCATCTCTACCCCCTCCACTAAATTATAACCGATGATCAAATTAATTTTCACAATGTGAATAGAGAAATTTAATTGTTTTTATTGCTGTCAATTTATTACCTAAGATAGTTACTTTTCGGCTGCATGATAGTAGTAATTTCTATCTTAGGTGAGACTATTTTAGTTCTAATCAAAGGTGTAATCCCGTGAACTCCTTACAGAGTCAAAATAACAATTCTCCCTATAATTTAAATAACTCGACTACAGAGGATTTGCATATACTAGAAGCTAATGAGTTTCTCCCCCATATCGGTAAATGGATTCATATCGGTGGGGGGGTGATGATTAGTATGTTTGTAGTGGCTGTGAGTCTTAGTTCTGTCCTCTATTACAACATCACAGTTAAAGTTCCTGCAACTATCCGACCATTGGGAGAATTACGGTTAGTTGAATCTGGCATGACAGGAACTGTGAAAAGAATTGTCGTTAAAGAAGATCAGCTAGTAAATAAGGGAGAAATAATTGCTTATATTGATGACTCCCAACTGCAATCTCAAAAAAGACAACTGCAAAATACTATCCAGCAAAGTCAATTACAACTTATTCAAATTGATGCTCAAATTAATCAGGTCAATACTCAAATAATTTCTCAAACCAACTTAAATGAGCGGACAATTATAGCTGTACAAGCTGAATTGGCTGGAACTAAGCGCAACTATAACGATCAGCAAATTAAAGCTGGTGCGGAAATGACACAAGCTAAAATAGCGATAAATTTAGCAAATGAGCAACTAGCAAGATTACAAAAAGAAAGGGTGTTAATAGCCACTGTCCAAGAAGCAGAAGCAGCATTAAAACTGGCTACTTTACAGCGCGATCGCTTACAGAGTATAGTTACATCAGGAGCAATATCTCGCAATTTAGTTGAAGAAAAAGAACAAGCTGTTAAATCGGCTCAAGCCAAATTGGAACAAGCTAAATCTAGCACTAAAAATCTCCAAGAAGAAAAAGAACAAGCTGTTAAATTAGCCCAAATAAACTTACAAAAAGCCAAAATTGCCGTTAATCCCAGTAATGCAAATGTGACAATTGCTTTAGAAAAAATTAGGCAGGAAAAAGCCAGAGGTGAAAGCAATTTAGCCGCTTTAAAAAAAGAACGAGAAACATTAATTCAGCAACGGTTAGAATTACAAAAACAACAGATTCGCACTCATCAAGAATTACAACAGTTAGACAATGAGTTAAATAAAAGTGTGATTCGTTCCCCAGCTAATGGCACACTCATGCAGCTCAAACTTCGCAATCCTGGACAGGTTGTCCAACTCAGTGAAGCTCTTGCTCAAATTGCTCCCGTGGATGCTCCTTTAATCATTAAAGCTCAAGTTTCTGCTAAAGATATTGACAAAGTAAAACCTGGTCAAATAGTACAAATGCAGGTTTCAGCTTGTCCCTATCCAGACTATGGAACTCTCAAGGGAACTGTAAAAACAATTGGAGCAGATGTTCTCGCAATTCCCCAAAATAATTCCATTATTAGCACACCCCAGGTAGCTACTTATCAAATAAATATTGAACCACAAAATCTATTTTTAGCAAAAGGAAATCATGTATGTGATCTCAAATCTGGTATGGAAGGACGCGCGGACATTATTTCTCGTCAAGAAACTATCATGCAATTTATTCTCAGAAAAAGTAAATTAATCACCAATTTATAAATAAGGATTGAGGTTTGGTTAAGTAATAGCACAACCCGACAAAAACAGCACAATAGAACAAAGACTTGCATAAAGTTGGGTTTCCTATCGTCAACTCAACCTACTAAACTTTTTTGGATAATTATGTTCAATATCTTTAAAAATCATCAAAATTATCAGTGTACTTTACAGTTAAGTGAAGAAGACTGTGGGGCAGCTTGTTTAGTTTCTATTACCAAGCACTATGGACGCTTTTTAAGCATGATTAAAAGCCGAGAAGCTGTGGGGACTGGACAATTAGGAACAACATTATTAGGTTTAAAACGAGGTTCAGAAAATCTCGGTTTCAATGCTAGAGCGGTCAAAGCTTCTCCAGAAATCATAGACAGAATTACAGAAATTACATTACCTGCAATTATCCATTGGCAAGGCTATCATTGGGTAGTTTTATATGGTAAAAAAGGCAAAAAATACGTTATTGCCGATCCGGCTGTGGGACTTCGTTATCTGACCAAAGAAGAATTAACCAATGCTTGGAATGGCGTAATGCTCTTATTAGAGCCAGATCCAGACCGCTTTTTTGAACAACCCCAAGAACAATCAAAAGGTGGTATCACGCGGTTTTTTTACCGGATTTTACCATTTCGTGGTTTGTTAACTCAGGTTTTAATGATTAATATTGTCCTGGGTTTACTAGCTTTAGGAACTCCTGTTTTAATTCAATTATTGACAGATGATGTTCTCGTGCGTGGAGATGTGCAATTACTCACTGTTGTAGTTTCCGCAGTCGTAGTTATGAGTTTATTTAGTGGAGGTTTACAAGTATTTCAAGCCTTAATGATTTCTCATTTTGGGCAAAGATTACAATTGGGTTTAGTCTTGGAATTTGGTCGTAAACTGCTGCAATTACCTTTA
Source organism: Dolichospermum sp. UHCC 0352 (assembly GCF_009711925.1). Lineage (NCBI taxonomy): Bacteria > Bacillati > Cyanobacteriota > Cyanophyceae > Nostocales > Aphanizomenonaceae > Dolichospermum > Dolichospermum sp. UHCC 0352. The sequence goes on from NZ_VIKY01000134.1 coordinate 5,681, forward strand.
AATTATTATGAATCTCGTCGCAGTGGGGAAATTACTAGCCGACTCCGAGATATTGGCGAAATTAACCAATTAGTATCCCAGATTGTGATTGTTTTACCCAGCCAATTTTTTATTGCTGTGATTTCTTTTTGCTTAATGTTATTTTATAGCTGGCAATTAACAATAGCAGTTTTATTAATTGCTGCTTTTATGACTTTATCAACCTTACCTTTCTTACCAATTCTTCAGCAAAAAACCCGCAGTCTCTTAGTTTTAGGAGCAGAAAATCAAGGTGTTTTAGTCGAAACATTTAAGGGCGCACAGGTAATTAAAACTACAAATGCTGCTCCTCAATTTTGGGATGAATTTCAAAGTCGGTTTGGTCGTCTAGCAAATCTGGCTTTTAGTACGGTTCAAATAGCAATTATCAACGGGACTATTGCTAAAATTATATCTACAATTGGTGGTGTTATCTTGTTAGGATTGGGGAGTATGTTAGTAATTAAAGGCAATTTAAGCATTGGACAAATGTTAGCTTTTAATACTTTGCAAGTCAATGTTTTAGCTTTAATCAACTCATTAGTTGGCTTTGTTGATGAATATTTTCGTTCCCAAACAGCAGTTTCTCGATTATTAGAAGTTATTGATGCGACACCGGAAGTGGTGGGAGGAAGTCAAAAGCCAACTGCACAAATTTCTAGTGTGGCAGATATTAATTGCTCTCATCTTCAATTTCATCACGCAGGTAGAATTGACTTGTTAGATGATTTTTCTCTTCAGCTTCCTGGAGGAAAAACTATTGCTTTAATTGGTAAATCTGGCTGTGGTAAAAGCACTTTAGCTAAATTATTAGCTGGTTTATATGTCCCAGATTCTGGTAATATTCGCATCGGCTTTTTTAATATTCAAGATATTGCTTTAGATTGTTACCGACAGCAAGTAGTTTATGTTCCCCAAGAACCTCATTTTTGGAGTCGGACAATTTTGGAAAACTTCCGTTTGGGTACACCTAATATTTCTTTTGAAGACATAGTTGAAGCTTGTGATATTGCTGATGCAGATGGTTTTATCAGTCAATTACCGAATAAATATCAAACCGTATTAGGGGAGTTTGGTGCAAATCTTTCTGGGGGACAAAGACAAAGATTAGCGATCGCTCGCGGAATTCTCACAAATCCACCTATACTTATTTTAGATGAAGCTACCGCCGGACTAGACCCCATGAGTGAAGCTCATGTTCTAGATCGTCTTTTGGAACATCGTACAGGTAAAACCACAATTTTAATTACCCATCGTCCTAGCGTCATTCATCGTGCTAATTGGATTGTTCTCATCGAAAAAGGTCAAGTACAAATTCAAGGGACTCCGCAGACATTCCTCTCAAAACCCGGAGAGCATTTACAGTTTTTAACTGTATAAATCAATATTGTCAAAGTTTTTATTTTCCTATTCCTTAGAGGATGTTTGAAAAGTGGTATTCCGTAAT
>NZ_VIKY01000135.1:0-314 GCF_009711925.1 Dolichospermum sp. UHCC 0352
TAATCCTGGACATCCTGATTCAGACAATTACCAATTACCAAACACCAAACAAAAAATATCAAAACAACATCCTGAAAATCCTATAATCCTGAAAATCCTGATTCAGACAATTACCAAACACCAAACAGAAAATTTATCAACAACATCCTGAAAATCCTATAATCCTGAAAATCCTGATTCAGACAATTACCAAACACCAAACAGAAAATTTATCAACAACATCCTGAAAATCCTATAATCCTGAAAATCCTGATTCAGACAATTACCAAACACCAAACAGAAAATTTATCAACAACATCCTGAAAATCCTATAA
>NZ_VIKY01000136.1:0-7050 GCF_009711925.1 Dolichospermum sp. UHCC 0352
CCCATTCCCTTGTAGGGAAGGGGGGGAGGGGGGTTAGGTTTTTGGAGATTATGGGTTTCATATAATACTTTTCAAACAACCTCTAAGCACAAAGAACTAAAATCTGCTCAATAACTTGCGGATTAACATCTTTATTTTCCCCCAAAGCTGTCATTCCATGCTTTTCTAAATTTTTGATCACGGCTGGAATAGTTTGTAATCCAATACCATAGTCAGATAGGTGAGTCCGAACACCAACTGATTCAAAGAAATCACGAGTTTTAGTAATTGCTGCATTTACCCGTTCTTCTTCTGAACCACCGCCAATTTCCCAGACTCTATCTGCATATTGTAGAAGTTTTTGCCATTTGCGATCGCGGCGAATTGTTAAAGTGCTAGGTAGTACAACCGCCAAAATTTGAGCATGATCTAAACCATGCAACGCTGTCAACTCATGACCAATCATGTGAGTTGTCCAATCTTGGGGGACACCAGCAGCAATTAACCCATTTAATGCCATTGTTGCCGACCAAACTAAATTCGCCCTGGCATCATAATCTGTGGGATTTGCTAAGGTTTTTGGTCCTTCGCAAATCAGGGTTTTCAGAATTGATTCGGCCATGCGGTCTTGTAATGGTGCATTGACTGGATAGGTTAAATATTGCTCCATTACATGAGTAAAAGCATCAACAATACCATTGCTAATTTGCCGAGGAGGTAGGGAGAAAGTCGTTTCTGGGTCAAGAACTGAAAATTTAGGAAACACGAAGGGACTAGCGAAAAATAACTTTTCTTGAGTTTCCCACTTAGTCACAACTGAGTTTGTGTTCATTTCCGAACCAGTTGCGGGTAAAGTCAAAACCACCCCCATTGATAAAGCCGCAGTTACGGGTGCGGCTTTTGCTAAAATATCCCAAGGGTCGCCCACAAAAGGAACAGCAGCAGCGATAAATTTAGTCCCTTGACATACTCACCGACCTAAAGGTGCGGTGATTCTTGACGCTTCACCGACTGACGCTAACCGTTGCTAGTCTTACTCTGTCTCTGCGCCCGTTTAGAGTCGTGGCAATGCCCTATCCCGACACTTCGGCTTGGCTCAGTGCAAGCTTTATTTAGATTTTTTGCGGCGTTTTCGTCTCGGTCGTGTTCAGTCCCACAATTCAGGCACTTAACCGACCGAATTTTTAAATCAAGTTTCCCCCATTTGTAGCCACATTCAGAGCAAATTTGGCTAGTCGGTTCCCATCTACTAATAATGTGAAATGTCCTACCAAATTTCTGTGATTGAGCTGCACATAAAGTCCTAAATTCTCTCCATCCCTGAAGACTAATCGCCCTAGCAAGTTTATGATTTTTAATCATGCCCGATACATTCAAATCTTCTAAAACGATAACTTCATTTTCGCTAACTATTTTGGTGGATAGTTTGTGCAAAAAGTCTTTTCGGGTATCAGTTATTTCGTTATGTAGTGTTGCAATTTGAATTCGGGTTTTATTTCTTCGTTGTGAGTCTTTGGGTTGCCTCGCTAGTTTTTTCTGAAGTTTGCGAATCTTCCTATCCAATTTTGAGTAATCGGGGCTTTGGGCTTTTTCTCCATTACTCATAACAGCAAAAGTTTTGATTCCTAAATCAATACCGATACTTTGGTTTTTAGCATCAATATTTACGGGTTTAACTTCTACTACAAAACTGAGAAAATAACGGTTAGCGCAATCCTTTATGACTGTAATAGAGCTAGGAGCGGAGGGTAAATCTCTTGACCAAATCGGGCTAACGTTACCAATTTTGGCTAGATAAACCTCATCCCCTTTGATTGAAAACCCACCGATTCTAAATCGTGCTGACTGCTGATTAGTCTTTTTTTTGAACTTAGGGCGGCCTAACTTTTTACCTTTGCGTTTCCCTTTTAGAGAATCAAAAAAGTTTTTATAGGCAACTCCCAAATCTGCGACCGATTGTTGCAAAGGAATGTTAGAAACATCGGACAACCATTGCCGCTCAACAGTTTTTTTGGCTTGGGTAATAACTAATTTTTGCAAATCGTTATTACTTGGTAATTTTTCTACTTGTTTGCAAATAGCCAGTGCATCATTCCAAACCACGCGAACACAACCAAACAATTGAGCTAAAAGCTTTTGCTGTTGGTCTGTCGGGTAGAAACGGAATTGATATCTGGCTTTCATCGTTAATGATATAATTAGACTGTAAATTAATTATATATTGGTCTACACAAAATGGCAAGTCTCCTCAGAAGAGAAAGACACAGCGTTACGGACTTAAAAATTCATTTGGTCTGCGTTACGAAATATCGTCGGTCTGTGTTCACTGGTGAAAGTATTGATTTAATTCAAAAAACATTTCGTGAGGTGGCTGAAAAAATGAATTTTCAAGTGCTTGAATTCAATTGTGAAGGAAATCACGTCCATACACTAATTGAATATCCTCCTAAATTATCTGTTTCTCAAATAGTAAATGCTCTAAAAGGCGTATCTAGTCGCAGGTATGGAGAGCCAATCAATTATCCAATATTCTTGCACACCTCTAGAAGCATAAAGTTTTAATTTCACTTATTTATCTCGACGTTCATTTTCTCCCCCCGCAGAAAGAACTTCAATTACTAATTCTGGCGCACCTGTTAAATGTCCATCATTATCTAATAAAGTTGCTAAACGTTGATTACTTATCCACACCACATCAGGAATAACATTATCAGCATCAGTAAAAACAATTCCAGGAGTAGTTACAGCTTCCCCTAGACCAGACTAGTTGAATTTGTGAAAATCTCAATGCTATTCAAGATTCTTGCAGATATTCACTATCAACAGCGGTTTTATTAAATTCACCATTCCGCCAACTATCAGCCATATCTTTCATAAAACTAGCGAGAGGAATAGCAACCAATACACCCAATACACCGCCTAATTTTGCGCCTATTAATAAAGAAATGACCACCCATACAGGATTTAAGCCGGTTAAATTTCCTAAAATGCGTGGGGCAATAATATTAGAATTAATTTGGTCAATAGCTACACCTATAGCCGCAACTTCTAATCCTAAGCCAAAATCTTTTAAAGCTATTAATAAACTGACAATACCAACCCCAATACCAGTCCCAAAAGGAAATAAAGAAAATAAACCAATTCCTATCCCGAAAAGGAGTGATAAAGGGACTCGTAAGAGGACAAATGCCAATGTTATAGACACGGCTAAAATAGCACCTAGTGTAGCTTGACCAATGAAATAATTATTAAAATCTTCTCGGAGTAATTCTCGAACTTTTTTAGCAATTTGGGACGGAAACCACAGATAAATTCCATCCCATAAAGCTTCACCATTCAATACTAGATAAATAGTCAGAACTATGGCTATTAGTAAATTAAATAAATTTCCAATAGTATCAAAAGCAAAACCGAGAATTTTTCCAGTCAAAGATTGTAGTTGACTAGATATTTTTCCTAAAAATTCACTAGCTAATCCACTTAAATTTACTGGTAACTGCTGGGTAGCTGCCCAATTTTGCAAAGCTTCTATTTGTTGAGTTCCCGATTCAATCCAATAGGGAAGAAGATTAGCTAACTCATTCAGTTGTTCCAGAATAAGTGGTAAGAGAATAACACCTACAGCACCTAAAATAATAATAGATAACAGTAATACTACGACAACTGCTAAAATGCGAGGTACTCCACGTTTTTGGAGCAGTTTAATCGGATAATCTAGCACAAAAGCTAAGAGAATAGCGACAGAGATAACACTGACTAAAGGTTGAAAGTAGTTAATAAATTGAATTAATAGCCAACCATTCAGAAGAATAACAGGAAAGGCTAATCCTATATTTAACCATTTAGGTAGATTTGGTAGATTGTTTACTGGCTGCATGGAATTTATTAATAGTCTAATTTTTGCAAAATTTCTGGAAAACTTTAAAGGGTCTGTAAATCGAGTAATCGAACTATAGGTTTTTGATAAAATCCAGCATTATTTTCTGAGGTAAACTTGCTAAAGGTCTTACTTCTCCTGCTTTTAGAGAATAACATTCACCTCTATAGATATCTTCTGCTGTTAACAAATCTAGATCCCAACCTTCAGAAAGAACAAGTTGATTTACTGTTATTAACAATGGTGCTTGAAATACATAACGAACAGCTTTTTCATCGCTATAAATTCCAAATTGAGTAAAGTCAGTTAACTCATAACCAATTTCTTCCATAACTTCTCGCTGAACTGCTATTTCTGGAGTTTCTCCAGGTTCGATATGTCCACCAAACAAAGCCCAACAACCAGGAGCGATAATATTAGGAATGTTATCCCGCAATTGCATCAAAAATTTATTTTCTCGATAGAGAATGGTAACGGCTACATGAACTAATTGATTATTCATAAATTATTTTTCCTCTAAATAAATTTCTCCGTATTCTTTGCCAGCTAAAGGGACACTTTTGTACTGCACATTACCCTTCAATACTACCTGTTCTCCAACTTGAAAATTGCCTTGATTAGTGATAATCCAGATTTTTCCAGTTGAGTCGTTGATTTGATATGCTTTTTTCTGAATTAAAGGAGCAATCTTTTCTATTTTACCTTGAATGTAAACTGTAGTGTCCTGATTTTGTTTGGTAACTTTTTGAATCTGTGTTACATTCACACCAATATTTAAATTTTCAAGATTGATCCTAGAATTGCCTTCTTTACCACAGGCATAAAGTCCTGTTAATAGGGAAAAAGATAATCCCAGGTGAAGTAATCCCCTGGTAGAAATTTTTGTTTGTTGCATTATTGGCAATTTTATCTTTTATCTCCAGTTTATATAAGTGGCTTGCTATTTATTATTTATCATAATACTGTTTTGTCCAAAAAAGATAGTGATTTTGTGAAAATAATGAAGACATGAATAAATTTTCATTGGTATCTCCAGTTATAGGCATTATTGTATTTTTTATTTTCAAGTAAGTTCTTTTTGGATTTGATGACTTTTTATGTGATTAACTAAGTTCGTAATTTAGTCCAATCTACTGGGAGGTTGATTATGCTTAAAAAACTATAGGTTTCCACTTGGAAGGGGGTTAAATATTTGTTATTGCCAGATTCAGGAGTTGACAATAAACTCTTTATAGTCATGGTAAATTAATATAGGTAAATACTATAGCGGTATGCAGTTAAATGAAATTCTAATTTCAATCATAGAAGCTTAGACTGAAAGTAATTTAGTTCTGACTACTAACCGCTGAAAGCTGCTATATGCCTTTACAGTCGTTCGGGAATTAGGTATGGTTTGAGACGTGAGAAAATGAGTTCATAAAATCGGTAGTAGCAAAATTTGACAATATGAGTGGTAAATTAATTGTATTTGAAGGGGTAGAAGGTTGTGGTAAAACTACTCAGATGCAACTGTGTTCTCAGTGGCTAGAAAGTTTAAATATATCTGTGGTGCTGACTCGTGAACCGGGGGGAACAGAGTTAGGAAAGGATTTACGGATGTTATTATTGGAAAAGTCACTTAATAAGCCCGTGGGGGAAGTGACGGAACTGTTATTGTATGCTGCGGATAGGGCGCAACACATTGAAGAGGAATTAAAACCTAATTTAGCCATAGGGAAGTATATTTTGTGTGATCGCTATACTGATTCTACTATTGCCTATCAAGGTTATGGCAGGGGTTTAAGTATGAGTATAATTAATCAACTTAATCAAATTGCTACTGGTGGTTTAGCTAGTGATTTAACTATTTGGTTAGATGTAGATGTGGAGATAGGGCTGTCTCGCAAACGTGGACAAGCTAAATTAGACAGGATTGAACAAGAAACAATTGCGTTTCATCGGCGGGTACAGCGGGGATATACGGAGTTAGCTGTATCTTATCCGTCTCGGATTGTACGGGTAGATGGGAATAATAGTCAAGAAAATGTGCAACAAAGTATACAGGAAATTTTACATAATCGCCTGTTTTCATAATTTATGTTCTCACCATTAGTCGGACAACAGCAAGCAGTAGAATTACTAACTCAGTCTGTTAAACAAAATCGAGTTGCACCTGCTTATATGTTTGTAGGTGCAGATGGTGTAGGTAGAAGTTTAGCAGCCCGGTGTTTTATTGAATTACTTTTTTCCAGTTCTGTAGCACCTGATCAAATTCCCCTTTTACAAAATCGGATTCGTCAAAGAAATCATCCGGCTTTATTGTGGGTAGAACCAACTTATCAATTTCAAGGACAAAGACTTACACCAGCAGAAGCAGCAGAAAAGGGCGTTAAACGCAAAGCCCCACCAGTGATTCGTTTGGAACAAATTCGAGAAATTACGCAATTTCTTTCTCGGCCACCCTTGGCAGCAGAGAGAAATATCATAGTCCTAGAACAAGCGGAAACAATGGCGGAATCTGCGGCTAATGCGTTGTTAAAAACTTTGGAAGAACCGGGAAAAGCGACATTAATTTTAATTGCCCCTTCACCAGAATCTGTGTTACCAACTTTAGTATCCCGTTGTCAAAAGATTCCTTTTTATCGGTTGGATATTGCTGTGATGAGTCAGGTATTGACGCAAACAGGAAATGCCGAAATTTTGCAACATCCAGAGGTTTTAAATATAGCCGCAGGTAGTCCAGGAAATGCGATTTTATCTTATCAACAATTACAAAAAATTCCTAGCGAGTTCATCGCCCAGGTGAAAAAAACCCCGACTTCTTACCGTCATGCTTTAGAATTAGCCAAGAAAATTGATAAAGAATTAGATACTGAAGCTCAATTATGGTTAATTGATTATCTGCAACAATACTATTGGCAACAAATACATGAACCAAAAATTATTCAACAGTTAGAAAAAACTCGGAAACATTTACTTTGTTATGCCCAACCTCGCTTGGTTTGGGAATGTGCGTTTTTAGCTTTATTTCAGATATCGCAAATATAGTTAATTTCTGTAGTTAATTTCTGTTGACAATTTCCTTCCTGGGAATATTCACAACCCCTTTGAAACTAGCAACTTCACCTGCAATACTTTTGTTGACTTCTAATGAGGTACAAACTTGAATTATGAAACTCTTGTAGTGCGGGCATCTTGCCCGCGTGAGCGAGACG
>NZ_VIKY01000137.1:0-14826 GCF_009711925.1 Dolichospermum sp. UHCC 0352
ATGTACCTCATAACACCGGGAAGTGCTGTATACCATTACAAGAGACAAAGATGATTTCGTCACATTTGATTTATGGATTGTCTGTAAATATAGAAAGGGAAAGCATAAAAAGCATGGAGTTCAATACTTTGTTTATGTTGCTCATAAGGTCAAAACAAATTTAAATTATATCTATCAAGATTATCGAAAAAGATTTGGCATTGAAACTAGTTATCGTCTGAAAAATATTTGTCGAATTAAGACGAATAACAAAAATCCAGTTTTGAGATTACTATTCATTAGACCTCTTGCAGAATTGATTTTGTGTTATGATGGTTGATTTTTTTAATCTTAATGGGGTGAGATAACTAAAAAGATTGATACCTGGGGTATTTGTAGCGATAGTTGTAATCGCGGAACGTCTGACATAAAAAACATCACCAAAAAAAGATAAAATCAAATTCTGTCATTATCAGAATCTGAGGTGATGAAAAAATGAACTATAAATCCATCCAACAACTAAAACCAAGAGCATTTAAGCGTCGCTTTGGAGTGAGAAGAAAGACTTTTAAGAAAATGGTTAAAACTCTCAAAGAATTTCAAACTATCAGGTGGTTTGAGCCAACCTGAAGTAGTGGTAATGGATGTAACTGAAACACCTATTGAACGTCCAAAAAGAAAACAACAGGAATTTTTTTTAGGAAAGAAAAAACGTCACACCCTTAAAAGCCAATTGATTATTAATCAAGAAACAGGAGAAATTATTTGTACTTTTTTTGGTAAGGGGCGCTGTCATGATTTTGCCTTATTCAAAGCTAGTGGGGTTCATTTTCATCCAGAAATACAAGGTTTACACGATAGTGGTTATCAAGGAATTAACCACTATCATAGCAACAGTTACACTCCCAAGAAAAAGCCTAAAAAGAGGGAACTTTCCACTTGAGAAAAAGACTATAATCGTGTTTTAGCAAAGGCAAGAATTGGCATTGAACACGTCAATCGCCGCCTGAAAATTTTGAAGATTTTTGGTGATAGATATCGTAATCGCCGTCGTCGTTATGGTCTGCGTTGTAATTTACTAGCAGCAATTTATAACTATGAGTTAAATTTAGCAGTTCCAAAATGCCAACCCCCAACTATAACATAAAAGTAATTTTGCAAGAGGTCTAATATTTTCACCAGATTATCACAAAGAGTACATACCGCTTTGTGAAATATATCCAGACAAAATCCAAATCCCCACAAAAATCCTGAAAATCCCTAAATCCTGGACATCCTGATATGGCTTGCGCCACGCTACGCTATCAGACAGAAAAACGTAGTCAACCTAGCTATATTACGAAATGTAACAAAATTGCGGTTAAAACGCTTTACCATCTTGACAACTGAGAAAAGAGCCGATAAGGTGGTATACATACCCGGGTAAGACCACTAGAAAGTTGTATGCAAACTAAGCAAAAGGTTACGTTATATTTATCACCGGAACTGCACAGAAGACTTAAAATTCGTTCTGCTGTTGACTCAGAACCCATGTCAGACCTCGCAGAACGGGCGCTCAGTTTCTACCTGACCAACTCAGAATTAGTAGAAGAAATAGAAGCGTCTGCTCATGGGCGAACTCACCGGATTTATTCCTGTCCCACCTGTGAAACTTCACTCGTACTGCGTGATGGTGAACTCGTGAACTTGGGCAACCAACCAGGAATCATTGGACAAGACCATCTATCCATTGATGGTAGAGAAAAAGAAGAAACCCATCCCAAGGGTGAGGAAGAATTAGTTCCTTGTTAGATAGGAATTAATGATGATTAATAGTCTGGCTTAACGCCATGCGATCGCTGATCGGTACTGTCTCTATAAGGTCTCAAGTAGGTCGATAGTATGAAAGAAGAGCTCAATATTTTAATTCAAGCTCAATACCCTTTAATCTACCTTGTGACCTCCGAGGAAGAGCGGGCAGAGCAGTCAATTTTTAAAGTCTCCCAAGATTTAAAACCCCAAAGACGAGTATATATTTGGACAGTAACTCACGGTATCGTCGAGTACGGTCAACCCCGAAATACCACTCAACACAATACTGTCTCTCCCGAAGCAGCCATTGATTGGATTATTCGGCAAAAAGAACCCAGTATATTTATTCTTAAAGATTTACATCCCTTTATTGATGCGCCGGCAACAACCAGATCGCTCCGGGACGCGATCGCTAGTTTCAAAGGAACGCAAAAGAACATTATCTTAATGTCCCCTGTGCAACAAGTTCCTATCGAACTAGAAAAAGAAGTTGTTGTTTTAGATTTTCAATTGCCTGACATGGCTGAGTTAAATAAAGTTTTAACCGCCCATCAAGAGCAAAATCGTGGACGACGGCTGACAACCGAGGCGCGAGAAAAGCTACTCAGAGCCGCTTTAGGTCTAACTAAAGATGAAGCTGAGAAAGTCTACCGCAAAGCACAGGTAACAACTGGGCAATTGACGGAAAATGAAGTTAATATCGTTTTATCCGAGAAAAAACAACTTATCCGCCGCAACGGTATCTTGGAGTACCTCGAAGAAGATGAAACCATTGATGCCGTGGGTGGTTTGGAAGAGTTAAAAACCTGGCTTACCCAACGCTCCAACGCCTTTACAGAAAGGGCTAGAGAATATGGTTTACCCCAACCTAAAGGAATGTTAATTCTCGGTGTTCCCGGTTGTGGTAAATCGCTAATTGCTAAAACTACCTCCCGTTTATGGGGTTTACCAATTCTGAGATTAGATATGGGGCGGGTCTACGACGGCTCAATGGTGGGTCGTAGTGAAGCCAACCTGCGGAACGCCCTGAAAACAGCAGAATCAATTTCCCCCACGATTCTGTTTATCGACGAGTTGGATAAATCCTTTGCGGGTAGTGGTGGTTCTGGCGATTCTGATGGGGGGACATCAAATAGAATTTTCGGCTCTTTCCTAACTTGGATGCAAGAAAAGAAATCTCCAGTGTTTGTCATGGCGACTGCTAACCGTGTAGAACGCTTACCTGGAGAGTTTTTGAGGAAAGGTCGCTTTGATGAAATATTCTTTGTGGATCTGCCCACACCGGAAGAACGTCAGGATATCTTCGGTATTCACCTGACCAAACGTCGGGAAGATATTGCTAGATTTGATTTAGGACAACTAGCAAAAATGTCCGATGGCTTTTCCGGGGCGGAAATTGAACAGGCGGTCGTGGCGGCTATGTATGAAGCCTTCGCCCAAGATCGGGAGTTCACCCAATTAGATATTATTGCTGCATTGAAGTCTACCTTGCCGCTGTCACGAACGATGCAAGAACAGGTCACAGCCTTAAGAGACTGGGCCAGACAGCGTGCTAGACCCGCAGCCTCCTCTGTTGCTGAATATCAGCGTATGGAGTTTTAAAAGCTTTCCTCTGAAATGTCAGGGGGGAAAGGTTAGTCACAAGGCTAACAGATAGAAAAAAGCCGTTCCCAATTAATGCGGCTTCGCTGAAAAAGAACCGTTGTCGTTTTTCTCATCAATCTTCTTATTGGAGGAAACCCAAATGTCTCACTTTAGCACTCTGCGTACCAAGATCACCGATGCCGAAATTCTCAAGTCTTCTTTGCGCGACTTAGGTATCAGCGTTAAGACTGAAGCTGATGTCCGTGGTTATAATGGTCAGCGTCTCCGTTCCGACATCGTTGCTGTATTGGAAGGCGAGTACGATCTAGGTTGGTCTCGTAACAGTGACGGTTCTTTTGACCTCATTGCTGACTTATGGGGTGTTGCTAAGAAGCACAACCAGACCGAGTTGATTAACTCTATTAATCAAAAATATGCCGTTAACAAGACTTTGGCTGAAGTAAAACAGCGCGGTCTGCAAAACGCTAACGTTAAGTTGGTATTGCAGTAACAATTTCTCTAGCGCGTTCCCAAAGTGAAACGGGTTAACCTTCTAATAAGCGGTTAGCCCGCTTTTTTTATGGAGTTTCGCGCCAGAGGGTAAAGAGTTCGGTCAGGGTGTAGTATACTATATACTGCATCAAAAACATTTTTGCAAAAGATTGGAGGATAAAAAATTGTCAACAGCCATAAGTTCAATAGTTGATATTTTTAATAGAATTAATATGATTTCCTATGATAAAAAATATATTTCCCAAGAAAAACTGGACTTAAAAAATAAAACTAGAACAAGTATTTTACCCTGGAGAGGTCAGTTTTCACCAGAGTTAGTAGAGTTATTTTTAAAGGTTTACAGTTATCCTGATAGTGTAGTTTTAGATCCATTTGCAGGTAGTGGAACAACTTTATTTGAAGCAGCACGTCAAGGTTTATCTTGTTATGGCACTGATATAAATCCTGCTGCTATAGAAATGGCTAAAACTGCTCATTTTGTAAATCTCAAAACTCTTGAACGGGAAAGGTTGATTAAGTTAGCAGAAAAAATTGTTGATGAAAACTTATTACCTTTTACAGGAGATTTATTTTTTTACTGTTTTGCTGAAGAACAAAAACATTTACAGCAGCATGAACTAGAAGAAAAATTTATTTTTCAAATATTACAACAAGCTGGTAGTGAAGAACTATTATACAATTTACTGATTAATGCCATTATTAACTATAGCCAGCAAAGACAACCAAGAAATTTACTTGATTTTAAAAAGTCATTAAAAAAACATATAAATATTATCAAATCTCTTCCTTATTCTCCACAGCTATGCCAGGTAATTCATCAGGATGCACGCTATATTCCTTTGACAGATAATAGTGTAGATATTGTGATCACATCTCCTCCTTATATTAATGTATTTAACTACCATCAAAATAATCGTATAGTAATGGAGATGTTAGGATGGGATTTATTGAAAATAGCTAAATCAGAAATAGGTGCAAATAGAAAACATCGTCAAAATAGGTTTTTAACTGTTGTTCAATACGCTCTAGATATGTTGGATGTTCTTAAAGAAATTCGTAGGTTAATTAGTAAACATGGTAGAGTAATTATTGTTATTGGGAGAGAATCTAGTGTACGTGGTGTGAGATTTGAAAATAGTAAATTAGTTGCGGCTTTGGCTATTGGTGGTGCTGGGTTTGAACTTGATTTACTGCAAGAAAGAAAATTTCAAAATAAATTTGGAGAAATAATTTTTGAAGATATTTTACATTTATTACCCATCAACAATTATGAAATAGCAGATGATAATTTTGCGATTGAAGTAGCAACAGAGGTTTTAACAGCAGTTTTACCAAATGCAGAAGGAGATATTTATGAAGAAATAATTGATGCCAAAATACGTGCTAAATTGGTTCATAAATCACCTATATTAAAAATTGATAATTTCCATTAAATTGCACTTAAATTCTCATGAAAAAGTATCCTAACCCTCATATAGAAAAACTAAACGCATTACTTAATAATTCTAAACTTCCAGTTAATGATAAACCTAGAGTTGCTCAAACAATTGATATTTATTACCAATGGCTTAATAATTTAACAAAAACTGTAAAATCGTTACTTACAGCCGATGAAATGTTAAATGTTTTAGTAAAGTTGCTCATTGATTATAAAAACTATATAGATGTTGATTTTATTTTTGATAGCCCTAATGATTTTTTATATAGAAATAAAGGACAATTAAAATTAGATAATACTATAATTGAGGAATTTCTCCCTTATCTAATTAACCCCGTTATCGTACCAGAGATAGAAAACTTAGCAGTAGATATTGGACCAATTAAGACATTTTCATCTGTTTATTTTGAGTCCAGTTTAACTTTTCCAGCTTTAGGAGGTGGTTTAAGCGTCAGAAGTAAAAACCAAGATTTTGCAATTACTAGAAAACTATATTTAAAAGCATCTCATTTTCCTGATTTTACACAAGAAAAAAGTATAATTACTAATCTGTCCTATATTGCTGTAGAGTGTAAGACTAATCTTGATAAAACAATGTTTCAAGAAGGATGTGCAACTGCACATGATGTAAAAACCGCAGTTCCAGGAGCAAAATATTTTCTTTTATGTGAATGGTTAGATATGTCCCCTATCAGCACTGCTCCCACGGATATTGATGAGGTGATTCTTTTAAGAAAAGCCAAAAGGCTTAATTCTAATATTAGAGGAAATTTTGCTACTTATGAAGGCCGTCTCGATTATCGAGATTATTACATCGAATACTTGAAAAATAATCCATTTAGAGTCGAAGTTTTTAAGCACCTTATCAATAATATTCGTAAATTGTTAAAAAATGAAGGTTTAGATGAGAGTAATGTTTTAGAAGTAGGTTATTTTTGAAGGAAGGATTTTTTTATTTTCGACCCAAGTAGCAAAAAACACCTAATAATAACCCAAGTTGCTTATTAATGTGTGTATATTATGCTCAACCGAGTTAATTATAGTTATTTAATTTTATGTTATTCCCCATAATAACAAATTATGAAAACATTCACTATTGGTCATTCCAATCATGCAATTGAAACATTTATAGAACCATATTATCCTCAACAATTCTACACCTGTTTTATTGATGAAGCTATAAATTTCTATAATGAGGAATTAAATGATAATTGAAAATAATCAGCAATAATTGAGGAATTTTGACCAGTCTAAACATGAGATATTAACTCAAATTGAGAATAAACGTCAGGAGAGAAAGCAGGAGATTAAACAATTGGTCAAGTAGTAAATCTGAAATACATCCTGTAAATCCTCAAATCCTGGATATCCTGATTCAGACAAATAATTTTTGCAATAAAGTTTTCAGAAACCCGAATTTATGCTATAAATTCTATAGGATCACAATCAGTATTTATAAAAGTAAAAAATATTAATTGTAATTAGGAGGTCAAAATTATGAACTCTCTTGAATTAAGACAAAAAATCGAACAAAATTTATTAACTATCTCACCAGAAAATTTGAAATTTATTGATGAATTTGTGGAATTTATTAAATATAAACAAGAAACAAGTTTATCAGAAAACACTAACTATAAGCCAGCTTCAGGACGTTCAATTTTACGTCATGCTGGTACGTGGGTAGGAGACGACTTGGAAGAATGTCTGAAGTTAGTCTCTGAAACTAGAGGTAAAGTGAAAATTAATAATCGTATTAATCCTTTTGAGTGATGTATCTTTTAGACACTAATCATTGTAGTTTAATTTTTCTGAAAAATCAGACGGTTCTGGATTATATACAGGAAGTTGGAGAAACCGATATAGCTACTACTATCATAACAGTAGGTGAGCTAACTTATATGGCAGAAAATTCTAGTTATAAGGAAGAAAATTTAACTCGTATTGAGCAATTTATCGCAGATATTAGAATTTATTATGTAGATGATGTAACTGCTAAAATTTATGGACAAATAAAAGCAGGATTAATTAACAAATTTGGACCAAAGCAAAAAACTAAACGGCAAACGACTAAAATCACTCAATTAGGTTTTGATGAAAATGATCTTTGGATAACAGCAATAGCAATTCGTAATCAATTAACGTTAGTTTCGGCTGATACTGATTTTATCAGAATCCAAACTGTAATTGGTTTTTCTTTGGAGAATTGGAGAGATAATCAATAAATAATTATGAATGCACGTCTTCAGGACAACAGCATGATCATTATATCTAATTTAGATATAAACTTATTAGATGCTGGTAGGAATAAAAGATTGTCACAAAAGAAAATCTATGGAGGTGAAATTTTTCCTGCATCAGCTTGTGCTAACTATTATGATACTTTTTTAGAATCTTTTCAAAAAGATAAGAACATGAATAATAGAGGAATAGTTGCCATAGATTTGTAGAATATTAAACAAAGAATATTACTCTAATTTGGGTAATATTCTCACCAAAATTAAGAGTAAAAAAGGAAGTTGACTATGATTTTAAATATACCGGAAAAAGATGGAGATGATGCTCCGTTATATTTAGAAAAAAACATTCAGCGGGTGCTGAAAAAGCTGGAAGAACTAGAAAATAAGGAAGGTGAAGAATGATTTATCACTACAGCATGGTAATTCAATGGTCACAAGAGGATCAACTTTTTTTAGTTCACTTACCTGAATTTCCCTGGCAACAGTTTCATACACATGGTAAAACTTACGAAGAAGCAGCTAGAAATGGTCAGGAAGTAATTGAGGCTTTTGTTGAGATGCTTACTCAAGAAAATCAAGTATTACCAGAACCCAGAATGCTTCCTACAAAACCGTTGCAAGTTGCCTAGTTCAGTGTAAAAAGTATATTTGCATTTTGACATTATAACCGTTAAAATGCCTGTAAATAATTGTAATTCAGTGTTATTCCCCATAATAACAAATTATGAAAACATTCACTATTGGTCATTCCAATCATACAATTGAAACATTTATCGAACTCCTGACTCGGTGACTTCTAACTTCTAGAATAGAGGAAGAGGGAAAGCGGGGGCAAAGAGAAATAAAAATTACAATCCTCTTGCCTTTTGCCTTTTACCTCTTGCCTTTCTTAGACGGTGGTGATCTCTTTTTCCTTTTCTACAAGCAAGTGGTCGATTTTTTCTGTATGCTTGTTGGTCAGTTTTTGGAGTTTGTCTTGTTGATCTCGTGATTCATCTTCGGAGATTTCGGCACTTTTTTCCTGTTTGCGAATGGAATCGTTAGCATCACGACGGATATTGCGAATTGCTACACGACCTTCTTCTGCGTACTTAGCCGCAAGTTTGACAAATTCTTTCCGGCGATCGCTAGTTAGTGGGGGAATATTCAACCGAATCACACTACCGTCGTTACTGGGAGTTAAACCCACATCCGACAGAGAGATAGCTTTTTCAATGATATTCAAGCTGCCCTTATCGTAGGGCTGAATCAGGATGGTTGAAGAATCTGGTGTGCTAATGTTTGTCAGTGCTTTTAGGGAAGTTGGTGTACCGTAATACTCCACTTGTACCTTATCCAATAAACTCGCATTGGCGCGACCAGTACGAATTGTATTAAAAGCCCGTTGAGTGGACTCAACGGTTTTTTGCATCATGCTCTCAGCTTCAGCTAATTTCACAAGAACCTCCCACAAGAGTACCAATGGATTCTCCCATGACTGCCCGGTGGATGTTACCTCGCACCGTTAGGTCAAATACTAAAATAGGGAGATTATTTTCTTTACATAGAGCAATTGCGGTACTATCCATGACTCGCAAATCTTTAGCCAAAACGTGGGCGTAAGTAAGAGTAATAAAACGCTTGGCCTCAGGATGGAGTTTGGGGTCCGCATCGTAAATGCCGTCTACTTTAGTAGCTTTAAAAATCACATCTGCTTCAATTTCTGCTGCTCGTAAGGCCGCAGTCGTATCTGTGGTAAAAAAGGGATTACCAGAACCAGCCCCAAAAATTACCACCCGTCCTTTTTCAAGGTGACGAATGGCACGACGGCGAATGTATGGTTCTGCTAGTTCTTGCATAGCAATGGCGGTTTGTACCCTTGTCTGAATTCCCATCCGTTCTAGGGAATCTTGCAGGGTCATGGCGTTCATGACTGTGGCAATCATGCCGATATAGTCAGCGGTTGCCCGATCCATACCTGCTGATGCTGCTTTAATGCCTCGAAAAATATTGCCACCACCAACAACGATGGCCACCTGGACACCAGTGGCTATCACCTCTCCTATTTCCTTGGCTATTCCCTCGACCACTTCTGGATCAATGCCGTAGCCCAAGTTGCCCATTAAGGCTTCACCGCTCAGTTTAAGTAAAACCCGTCGGTAATTCGTTCCCATGAAGTTCTGCTTTATCAAAAAAGTTGCAATTGCCTCCAATTTAAGATAGCAGTACAGTGACTATCTGTCTCTATTTAGGTTGCCTGTTATTTATATAAAGTTCCCATTTGTTCGGTTTGGGCTGGCTGTATTTGCTAATCTTGCAATAAACAAGTATACTCAACACGGCTTAATTATTTGATTTAAGCGGGTAGGGGTTTAGCAATGCTAAAGCCTTACCAATCTAGGTTTTTCCTGATTTTACAAAAGTCCATGTCCCAACCGTTTTGAGTATAATCGCATTTCCTAAATAATCCACTCCCTGCGCTGATGCTGTTTGGGTGTGTTCATCTATTTGCCCTTGATAGCGAATAATCTCATTGCTATCTATCGAAAAGGCTGTAGGTGGACTAATTACACCAAAACTGCGGGTAACATCTTGAGTTGAGTCCCACATATAGGGGAAATTTAAGTGATGACGCTCGGCAAAAACTTTCATTTATTAATATTGCATTTACCATGAAAACTTCTCCAAAAACCTGGACTTGGCAAGATTTCTCTATTTGTTACCAAACTCAAGGTACTACTGGACCTGCTGTGATCTTGATTCATGGTTTTGGTGCGTCATGGTTACATTGGCGCAAAAACATTCCAGCCTTAGCGGCAAATTGCCGAGTTTATGCGATTGATTTAATTGGCTTTGGTGGTTCAGCTAAACCCATACCAGGGGAAAAAATTAGTTATACCCTAGAAACTTGGGGACAACAAGTAGCAGATTTTTGTCGGGAAGTGGTGGGTGAACCTGCATTTTTAGTAGGTAATTCTATTGGTTGTATTGTGGCTATGCAAGCGGCGGTAATTAACCCGGATATGGCTTTGGGAACTGCTTTGCTTAACTGTTCTTTGCGGTTATTACATGATCGTAAACGCGTAAATTTACCTTGGCTAAAGCGATTTGGTACGCCAATTCTCCAAAATTTCTTGGCGATTAAACCAATAGGTGATTTCTTTTTCAATCGCCTAGCTCAACCACAAACAGTTAAAAAGATTCTTTTACAGGCTTATGCTAACGGGGAAACGGTGACAGATGAGTTAGTTGACATTTTGATGATACCAGCAAAAGATCCTGGGGCTGCTGCTGTATTTTTGGCGTTCACTGCTTATTCTAGTGGTCCTTTACCGGAAGACTTATTACCTAGATTATCCTGTCCAGTAATTATTTTATGGGGAACGGCTGACCCTTGGGAACCTATTGATTTAGGCCAAGAGTTAGCCAATTTTCCCCAAGTTCAAAAGTTTATTCCTTTAGAAGGTGTGGGACATTGTCCTCAAGATGAAGCTCCTGATTTAGTTAATCCTATTTTACTGGATTGGATTATTGATCAATATCAATCTATCCCCAACCTTCAAGAATAAGCAACTAGTACCGCAGGGCGGAATTAAAAATTAACAATTAAAAATTAAAAAGCAGATTGTATAAGCTTTTTAGGGACTTTTAATGGTTATCTTACTTACGCTGTACTGTACTAGCTGATCTTACAATGGGATTTCATTCGTTTAGCAGCGATAGTAGGGGCTGCCCCTGCCGTCACCAGAACCATAATAGGGGCGGCCATAGCCGTAGTAGGGTCTGTAAGGACGACGACACCAGCGATATCCGCCAGCTAAAACTTCCTGTTCCTCTGCTGATAATTCTGTCAACAACTTAGATGAGATAATTTGACCTGGCATGACTGTTTACCTCAATTGTTTGATTGAGTGCTATCCACCCATGCTTATTTTATAAAGGTATTTTCAATCAATGTAATCATTCTATAGTTATAAACTAATAATTAGAATTTCCATTGTTTGACGTATATATATTTAATTTTTGTCTGTTAAAAAAACTCACTCAAAAACTGATTATTTTTGAATGAGCTATATGAGTATTAAAATCTAAATAAATTAGGCTAACTTATTACCAGTGACGGCGGGGTCTCCGTCCCCAGACCCAGCCCCGACTCCAGTTACGAGGTCTATGACCACCACTACCAGATAGAAGTTGCTGTTCTTCTATGGATAGTTCTACAACTAAATCAGATGGAATCTTTTGAGATAGAATATTTTGCTTTGACATAATAATTGTTAACCTCAATTAATTTTTTATTAGGCTTCGGACAACCATGCTTCTTTTATAAAGATATTTATCACTAATTTAATGATTCTATAGTTATAAATATCAGTTTATAATTTATATCTTTTGGTTCACATAAATAAGTTTATTTTCTAACTATAGATAGGCTATGGCAATTCTAAAGTGCCATGTAAAAAAAGGTGAGAGGAGAAAGTTACGCCCGAATTTTGGCAGAAGATACTGTTGATATTTGATATCAAGCAAGTTATCTGAAAATTTCTCCTCACCCTATAACTACAAGGTTAGAAAACTAAGACTATTAAGAATAGCTCAGTCTATAGACTTTACCCACTAAAAAAGAGTATTAACAATTTGGCATAGAGTTCGATTCAGGATAGCTCTCATCCCTTTCAGAAGCTGGATATTGATCATATTTTTGGGAGTCACAACCACATTTTTGTTTTTTAGGTTTACAAGAAGGAGGAGGTGATTGGTAACATCCCCCAGATAAAAGTTGTTGTTCTTCTGCGGATAGTTCTACAAATAATTCAAATTTGGTATTCTGATTAAACATGATTATTAGCCTCCGTTATTTAATAGGATCGATATGATTCAGTCCTAATCCTTTTATAAGCTTTATCTGAATATTTTTAATGATTCCCTAGTTGGAAATTAATAATCATAATTTCTATCTTTTGATTTATATATTAATTTTTAATGATTGAAAGTATAAATACATCAAAATTATCATAGTATTTATAAATAAATATTTAATATTTCTCTGTTACAAGAAACTCCCTCAAAAATTGATTATTTTTGAGGGAGCTATATATTTATTAAACTCTACTTAATAATTGCCGAGTTGATGAGATTAGCTGTATCATTCTTCCTCACTCATATTTTCATTATCACCACGACCTCCATCTCCATCTCTATCTCTATCGTCAGATTTCGGACAAACCCAATAGCATTTCTTGTAACATCTTTTCCTTCCTCCAGATAAAAATTCCTGTTCTTCGGTGGATAATTCGACAAGTAAATTAGATGTGGTCATTTGAGTAGACATGATTATTAGCCTCATTTATTTAACATAGGTTTTGCAAACCTATTGCTTTATTTATAACTATGTTTTCTAGAATTTTAATTCTCCCTTAGCTATAAATAAAGCGAATCTTAAAGAAGATATTTTTATTTCTTTTGGACTATTAATTTTTAAATACATATAAGGATAGAATCTCGTTGTTATAAATAATGTTTATTCATAAATAAAATGCACCTATGGTATTGATATACCTTAACAGGTGCAAAATTAGACTATAATTTTGACGGTTTTTTGAACTCTACGCTTGTTAAGAATTCAAAATTATTTCTGGATTCTGGAATCAGCAACAAGAGATAAATAATTAGAGTTTGACATTATAAGTGGGGCGATAAAAGATAGGACGGTTGATTAAAAAGTTATACTTCGATCCATCCCCATCATTTTCGTTATTTGGTTTGTCATCTTCGTTTTTTTCCGATGGGGAAAACCCACCATCTTTACCGCCTTTATTTCGACTACTGCCGCCTTTTTCAGGGCATAGCTGAGAGTTTCCTCCTGCTAAAATCTCCTGTTCTTCTGTAGATAAATCAACAATTAAATCAGATTGAATGACTTGATTTGACATGATTGTTAGCCTCAATAAATAGTTAGACTTTACACACTTAAATAAACGAAAGTATTATCTGTGTGCAATCCTATCTTCTATTTATAAATCTATTGTGAGAGAATTAACTTCTCCTGAAGTTAGAAATCAAAGAACTAAAAGTATGAATTACTATCTCATACTTTAGGCTGAAATAAATTATAGTCAATTCCATAAAAAAACGCGTTTTTTGTGAATATTATTCCTGTATTAAGTGTTAATATTATATATTTATAATGACAATGCAAAATAGATATATTCTCTAACTTTAGAAGCATGATTTTCTCATACATGATAGTTATATTTGAATTGTTAGCTGGTAAACCAGCTAATGCTAATTAAATCAGTGTTAAAAATGAGGTAGAGTGATGTCAGTTAATACGATTCAATCTGATTTACTTTTTGATTTATCTACAGAGGAACAACAACTTATATCTGGAGGTAAAGTAGGAACAATAACGACTAATGGTAGGTTTCGCTATGGTGGTAGAACTTATCCAGCTACTATCAATGTAAGAGTTACTGGCCTACCTTAATGAACCATAGATTTTCATCGAGTTTTCAGTTCCTTGTTAATCAACTTATAGTCTAATTCCCACTGCGGAGTTGGACTTTTTTAATCATTAAAAATAAACAAAAATACCAATTTAAAAATTAATGATCACTCATGCTTATTTTATAACTATTTATTATCGTAAATAAATGATCCTGTAGTTATCAGGTTTTGAGAGTTTGAATTGCTCTTAGGTTATATATATTTAGATAAATTCCTCTCTTTTAATTTATGTTTGTTTATTTTATTTATTTATTTATTTATTTAATTCAAAATAGACAATTATATACTTTATTTTATTTTAAAAAAGTTATTTATTAACTCAGATAAAAAAATGTAGAGCAGAAAATAAAGCTGTCCCTACAAGAAAATATTTAAATTTAAATCTGGCTATTTTATGAAAATAAATTACTTAACTTATCAGCACCAGAACTAATAGTTATTAACCCAAAAGTAAAAGAAAGTGCCATAGTAATTTGGGATAATTTATATTTGCTAGTTTGTGAGGTAGAGTCACCTGAAGCAAGTTTTAAATCACTTTTTCCTTCAGTTTCTAAATCGGTTTTTTGGAAGAATAATTTACCTTCACTGAATAAACCTAACATGGGAAATATTTGCCCACCAACTACAGATTCTTGTTCTGTATCGGAAAGATATCTAAATAATTGAGTATTTTTCAGCATATTATTACTCCTTACATCAGTAATTAAGTTTGGCTAAGAGGGTGTTTGAAAAGTTATGGTTGATGTATCAAATATTTTTTACCCCACCCTAACCCTCCCCTTGTAAAGGGGAGGGAAC
>NZ_VIKY01000138.1:0-659 GCF_009711925.1 Dolichospermum sp. UHCC 0352
TGATATCTAAAGATTGCAAATAAAGAGGTTCAGCATCATTATAACGTCCTTGAGAACTGTACAATCCTGCCAAATTATTCAGACTGGAAGCAACATCGGGATGATCATCACCTAATTGGTGTTTACTGATATCTAAAGATTGCAAATAAAGAGGTTCAGCATCGTTGTAACGTCCTTGAGAATAATACAATCCTGCCAAATTGTTTAGACTGGAAGCAACATCGGGATGATCATCACCTAATTGGCGTTTTCTGATATCTAAAGATTGCAAATAAAGAGGTTCAGCATCATTATAACGTCCTTGAGAATAATACAATCCTGCCAAATTGTTTAGACTGGAAGCAACATCGGGATGATCATCACCTAATTGGCGTTTTCTGATATCTAAAGATTGCAAATAAAGAGGTTCAGCATCATTATAACGTCCTTGAGAATAATACAATCCTGCCAAATTGTTTAGACTGGAAGCAACATCGGGATGATCATCACCTAATTGGCGTTTTCTGATATCTAAAGATTGCAAATAAAGAGGTTCAGCATCATTATAACGTCCTTGAGAATAATACAATCCTGCCAAATTGTTTAGACTGGAAGCAACATCGGGATGATCATCACCTAATTGGCGTTTTCTGATATCTAAAGATTGCAAATAAAGAGGT
>NZ_VIKY01000013.1:0-2526 GCF_009711925.1 Dolichospermum sp. UHCC 0352
GTACTGGTAGTTGCCTTGAGCGTCTAGGAGGATAATTGACTATCCTTTTTAAGCAAGTCTTAAAGAATCTGCGTGTCTTTAGACCGCAGAGTGTCAAAATATATTCGCCATTTTTTGTAGGTTGGGTTGACCCAAGGAAAGCCAACAAATGCGTTGGATTTTGTCCCATTGCTGTGCAAACATAAACGTTCCACAAACCAACCTACAAATCAAGGTTTTTTCAATTTGGCTAATTCAACCAATCCCCAATTCTTATGAGTGATAATATTAATCCTGCGGATTTTCCTAAATCAGATGTAGCAAATAAAAGTCAGTCACTAACCTTACAACGCGGTGGTGAAGAGTTAATGCTAGAAAAAACGTTGTATCGTTTTACTATTCGTCCCAATGCTAATTTTCCCCATGAAAAATTATCACAGATTCCTGGTAGCGTATGGCGGCGGAGTATTCCTCAAGCGAAACTAGAACTATATACGGTCTTTCCTAATCAGCTAGATGCAGTTATGTCTCAACTCCGTGCTGATGAAAACGTAGACTTTGTGAGTCATGTTTATACATTGGAAAATAATCCTGGAACTTTTGTGTATCTCAGTGACCAAATTACAATTCAATTTGCT
The DNA here is from genome assembly GCF_009711925.1 of Dolichospermum sp. UHCC 0352. Taxonomy (NCBI): domain Bacteria; kingdom Bacillati; phylum Cyanobacteriota; class Cyanophyceae; order Nostocales; family Aphanizomenonaceae; genus Dolichospermum; species Dolichospermum sp. UHCC 0352. Next base: position 618 of record NZ_VIKY01000013.1, read on the forward strand.
ACTTGGGTAGATAATACTAAAATTAATACTATTACCAGTACATTGAATTTAGTTCAAGATCAACCAGTATTCGGCATACCAAATACCTTCATTTTTATTGTTAGTAAACAAGCCACACAAAATCCCGTTAAAATTACCAATTATTTACAAACATTGCCAGAAGTTTTGGCGGCTGAACCGAATATTCTCATTCAACAAGAACCCCATTATAAACCCAAAGATTCTCTTTATTCCCAGCAATGGTATCTCAATCATGATAGTGGTAATCAGTTGGTAGCTGGTTCGCATATTTCCGTAGAACAGGCTTGGGATACTACTCGTGGTGTGCGTTCTATAGTGGTAGCTGTAGTAGATGATTCCTTTGATTTAAAACATCCAGATTTTCAAGGTACAGGTAAAATTATTGCTCCTAGAGATCTAAAAGAAAATGATTTTTTACCCTTACCTGGAGAAAAAGAAACTAGTCATGGGACTGCTTGTGCAGGATTAGCTGTAGCTGAAGAAAATGGTTCGGGAATTGTGGGAGTTGCTCCTGGTTGTGCAATGATGCCCATTCGCACTACTGGTTTTTTAGATGATCAATCAATTGAGGATATTTTTGATTGGGCGGTAGAAAAAGGCGCGAGTGTAATTTCTTGTAGTTGGGGAGCTTCTGCTGTTTATTTCCCCCTTTCTATTCGGCAAAAAGCGGCTATTAACCGGGCTGCTACCAATGGACGCAAGGGAAAAGGATGTGTGATTGTTTTCGCGGCTGGAAATGCTAATCGTCCGATTAATGGGACCGTAAATGAACAGAATTGGCCGAAAAATATTGTTCAAGGGAAGACAAATTGGTTAAGCGGTTTTGCTGTTCATCCTGATGTGATGACTGTATCTGCGTCTACTAGTTTAAATAAAAAGGCTGCTTATAGTAATTGGGGAGGTAATGTTTCTGTTTGCGCTCCCAGTAATAATGCTCCCCCAGGAATGTGGTTTCAAGAAACTGGTTTTGTTTATACACAACCGGCAATTGTTTCTTCTCTATTTGGATTGGGAGTATTTACAACAGATCAAATAGGTGCGGCTGGTTATGATGCGGGAAATTTTACTAAAAACTTTGGTGGTACTTCCAGTTCTACTCCCATTGTGGCAGGAGTAGCGGCTTTGGTATTATCAGCTAATCCTGATTTAACGGCTCAACAAGTTAAACGGATTCTCCAAGATACGGCTGATAAAATAGTGGATAATAACCCTGATCTTCAGTTGGGTGTGCGTGGGGGTACTTATGATAGTAATGGTCATAGTCAATGGTTTGGTTATGGCAAAGTTAATGCTGCTAAGGCTGTGAGACTAGCGCAGCAGATGGGTGCGGTTGCTAAAATTACGAATAAACAAATTCAGGTCAAAAATTCTCAAGTTGTGAATATTCCTGATAATAATAGACAGGGAATTAAAAGTGCGATCGCTATTAATGAAGCTGTCAATGTCACAGATATCCAAGTTACCGTGAATATCACCCATGATTTTTTAGGAGATTTAGAAGTTTATTTAATTGCTCCTAATAATCAGCGGATTTTATTACAAAGTCGTACATTAGGTCGTCGTAATCAATTACAAAATACTTACACAGTGCGATCGCATCCTGCCCTGAAACAATTACTTTCTTTACCCGCAAAAGGCAACTGGCAATTACAAGTTATTGACTACGCTGCTTTAGATGTGGGCAAACTTAATAACTGGGAATTAGTAATTGGAGTAGGTAATAAATAATTCGTAATTGGAACCGCTAATTGGTATATCAATTCCTATTTTAGTGAAGTACAAGCAATAATAATTAAACGCAGATGGACGCTGATAAACGCAGATAGTTTTGTACTTCATTAGACTAGGAAATGCTATATTTGGTAATTGGTAATTGGTAATTGGTAAT
>NZ_VIKY01000139.1:0-45053 GCF_009711925.1 Dolichospermum sp. UHCC 0352
TGACCGATAATTTATCTTGCAAATGCTTCGCCCCTACTGACAACTGACAACTAACAATATGGTTTATCCCGTTATTTGGCGCAATAATTCAGTATCACTCATTGATCAAACTCGCTTACCTAATGAATATACAGTGGTGGAGATTCACCGCAGTGAAGATATGGCACAAGCCATTACAACCATGATTGTGAGAGGTGCGCCGGCGATAGGAGTGGCTGCGGCCTATGGAATGTATTTAGGTGCAAGGGAAATTGAAACAAGCGAAATCCAAGAGTTTTTGACTAAACTGGAAACAGTCGCTAATTTGTTGCGTTCTACCCGTCCCACTGCGGTAAATTTGTTTTGGGCCATTGGCAGAATGATGAAAACGGCTTATGAAACCGTGGGAACAGTCGCCGAAATTAAACAAGTTCTTTTAGAAACTGCCCAAAAGATCAATGCCGAAGATCTACAAACCTGTCAAGCTATAGGTGATCATGGTTTGGCAGCATTACCGCAAACCCCAGACCAACTAATTATACTCACTCATTGCAACGCTGGGGCATTAGCCACTGCCGGTTATGGGACAGCATTAGGTGTAGTCCGTTCTGCGTGGAAAGAAGGACGTTTAGCCAGGGTATTTGCTGACGAAACCCGTCCCCGGTTACAAGGTGCAAAACTCACCGCGTGGGAATGTGTCCAAGAAGGCATTCCAGTGACAGTAATTACCGATAATATGGCTGCCCACTGCATGAAACAAGGTTTAATTGATGCTGTAGTTGTGGGTGCTGATAGAATTGCTGCTAATGGTGACACTGCCAATAAAATCGGAACTTATAGTTTAGCTATTGTCGCCAAAGCTCATAATATTCCCTTCTTTGTCGCTGCACCCTTATCTACAGTAGATTTTGAATTAATTGATGGTAGTCAAATTCCCATTGAAGAACGTCACCCAGCAGAAATATATCAAATAGGTGAAACTATCCTCACCCCTCCAGGAGTGGAATTTTATAACCCGGCTTTTGATGTCACACCTGCTGATTTAATTACCGCCATTATTACTGAAAATGGGGCTTTTCTGCCAGGTGATTTATTAAAGGCTAAAAAGATGCTTTAATTTTTGGCGTTGCAGATAGCCTACGTGGTGTAGCCATATTGGCGGATGATTTTTGGAGGTAGAGCCGAGAATCTCTACCCATGTAAAGTCTCTACAAAGGTATTAAACGGATGCGAAATTATTTTCATCCCTAAAATAAGGCCAAGCTCTCATTAAGAGGGAACTAGGATGCTTGCGGAGTTTGATTTTTACGAGATTGAACCATTTATGTATACATATCAATGGACAAGTAGTAATAAAGCGGGGAGCAATTCTTCAAGTAACTTGTTAACAGATTTTCAGCGACAAATGCTGTTAAAATCATTACAAGAACATCGCTCTCAATCCCAGCGGCAACGGATTCAAATTATGTTGTTAGCGGACCAAGGGATAACTCAAGCAGAAATTTGTCAAATTTTGGGGTGTTGTCCCGCAACCGCTAGACATTGGATACACATAGCTCGTCAGGGAATGGCGCATCAATGGCAAGATTGTCCGATTGGTCGCCCTAAATTAGTTAGTAATGAATACTTACAACGATTAAAAGAATTATTTTACAGTAATCCTCGTGATTATGGTCATGTTTCTCAACACTGGACATTGAATTGGTTACAGAAACATCTATGCGAAGAATTTGGCTTTGAAGTGAGCGATCGCCACTTTAAGCGACTTCTCAAACAAATGGGCTTATCCACTCGACCGAAACCCAGTCATGATGGACAAAATAGCCCAAAATCGGCTACAGAACCCAAAATATCAATTGCTGACCTCAAAAAAGCAAATACCACCGATTCCTCAGAAATTATACCTATTAATTTTCACAAAGCAGTAAAGGATTCAGACATTTATGGCGCACAATATATCCGCTCAATTAGTATCTCTGCAACAAATCAACAATACATTGGGGTATTCACTAACCGCAGAAGAATTTTATCACTATCTTCCCGAACTTCAGTCTATCAACCCTAAAGTCGGCAAATTCTGGACAGGAAAGAATGTTGAACCGGGCATTTACATTATCATTACGGGCAAAGTCAGACTATTAGATGATAGAGATGAATTAATTACTACCCTAGAGCCTGGAGAATCTTTCGGTGAATTTACTTTGTTTTCCGAATCTAAATTTCAGACTTATGCAGCCAGAGCTTCAGCAAATTTACAGTTATGCTTCTTGCCAGAAAAGTTACTATTGCCATTAATAGCCAAGTATCCCCAAATTCGAGAACATTTATGGGAGAAAGCATACTCACTCCTGAGAAACACAGATTATACACCCATAAAACCAAGCTCTCCAGAGAACGACAATTCAGATTCAACCCCCTATTTGACCTCAGAATCAAAAATTAGTAAAGCCTATTTTCCCAGTCCCAGACAACGGGTGGGGCATTTATGGCAAAAGGTAATGGGGCGCTATCCATTCTTTGCTCAACAAAGTGGTTCTGACTGCGGGGCAGCTTGTCTAGTCATGGTGTCCCGGTATTGGGGGAAACGTTTTAGTGTAAATCGCTTGCGTGATATTGCCAATGTAGACCGCAATGGTGCATCCTTGCGGGGGTTATTAACAGCAGCAGAAAGTCTAGGTTTTGCCACTAGACCTGTCAAAGCTAGTTTAAAGCAGTTAGGAAAGCAAAAATTACCTGCTATTGTTCACTGGGAAGGCAAACATTACATAGTGGTCTACGAAATTACCCCTAAATATGTAATTGTGGCAGACCCTGCTATTGGTCAACGCACCCTCACCCATGAGGAATTTAACAACGACTGGACTGGTTATACATTGTTGTTACAACCGACAGCAATGCTCAAAGAAACGAAAGAGACATCTACACCTTTTTGGCAATTTTTTGAGTTAATAAAACCCCATTCTGTAGTCATGTTGGAAGTATTTATCGCTTCCATATTCATCCAGATATTTGGCTTAATTACCCCCCTATTTACCCAATTAATTTTAGATCGGGTAGTGGTACAACGGTCAGAACTGACCCTGACAGCAGTAGGAATAGGATTGTTGATTTTTAGCCTTTTTCGGGTGGCTATGACGGGTTTAAGGCAATATCTTTTAGATCATATAGCTAATCGGATAGACTTAGCATTAATTGTCGGTTTTATTCGCCATACATTGCGTTTACCCCTGAGTTTTTTCGAGACTCGTTATGTGGGGGATATTATTTCTCGCGTGCAGGAAAACCGCAAAATTCAACGCTTTTTATCGGGTGAAGCATTATCAATTCTCTTAGATTTATTCACTGTCTTTATCTATGTGGGCTTGATGTTTTGGTACAGTTGGAAAATGGCATTATTAGCTTTAATAATTGTGCCACCCTTTGCCTTATTAGCCTTAATTGCCACACCTTTTTTACAAAGGATTTCCAGAGAAATATTCAATGCAGTCAACAAAGAAAGCAGTTATTTAATAGAAGCTTTAACTGGTGTGAGAACTGTCAAAGCCACAGCAGTAGAACAAACAGTAAGATGGCATTGGGAAGAGTTATTAAATAAAGAGGTAAAAACCAACTTTTCCGGGCAAGTTATCGGCAATAATTTACAAATTTTCAGTAACACAATTGAAGCAGTAGCTACCACAGCTTTATTATGGTTTGGGGCATATTTAGTAATTCATAATCAGTTAACTGTGGGACAACTAGTAGCATTTAATATGCTGCTGGGTAATATTATTCGCCCCTTCCAACGGTTAATTGTCTTATGGAATGAATTGCAGGAAGTTGTGATTGCAGTAGAAAGAATTAACGATGTTTTAGACACAGAACCAGAAGAAGACTTACAAAATCAATCACGGCAGAATTTACCACCAATTCAGGGGCATATTCGCTTTGAAAACGTCACATTTCGCTATCATCCAGAAAGCGATATTAATATATTAGAAAACCTCAGTTTTGAAATCAAACCCTGACAAATGGTAGCTTTAGTGGGACGCAGTGGTTCAGGAAAAACCACCATTTCTAAATTAGTTATCGGCTTATATCCCCCCACAGATGGTAAAGTTTTAATTGATGAACAAGATAACAACAACAAAATCAATCTCAACAATTAGAGAAACAAGCACAAATTGATCAAGCGCAACAGAATATTAATACCCTAAAAAATGCCTATCAATTTCAGAAAGAAGAAAGATTATCTCAACTTAATCAAGCGCGACAAACCCTAACTAATAGTCAAACTACTAATCAATTAGCAGAGAGTAGTTTATTAAGTAGTCAGCGAGAAGTAAAACGCTATAGTCAACTCAGACAACAGGGAGTAATTCCAGAAATAAATTTAGTAGACAAGCAAGATATCGCTAAGGAAAAGCAAAAATTGTATGCACAAACCCAATCAGATGTTCAACAAGCTAAGTTACGTTTAGCAGAACAACAAAGTAGTTATGAGCGAAATTTTCGCCAAGCTCATGCCGATATTGAACAGGCTAAATTGCGACTGGGAGAACAGCAAAGAAGCTATCAAACTTTAACCCTTTCTGGTCAGTCAGCGGTGTTAAAAATTGCTGAACAGCAGAAAAGTTTAGACACAGATATTAGTTCTCTCAAATCAGATATTTCTCAAACTAAACGCCAAATTGATGCCTTAAAATTTCAGTTGGGACAGCGAGAAATTAAAGCTTCTGTCAATGGTATATTATTTCAATTACCAATTCAAAAACCCGGCTCAGTTGTGCAAGTAGGGACAATGGTTGCCGAAATTGCTCAAGATAATTCACCCTTAATAATTCGAGCGCAAATGGCAACTACAGACAGTGGTTTTTTGCGGTTAGGATTACCAGTAAAACTCAAATTTGATGCTTATCCTTTTCAGGATTATGGTATTATCTCAGGAGAGTTAATTAAAATTTCTCCTAATACGATAGAGATAGATACAGCTAATGGCAAAGTAGCCGCTTATAACTTAGAAATTTCTCTCAAACAAAGTTGTATTCCCACTGCTAATAAATGTATTCCTTTGCGTCCAGGGGATACAGCAACCGCTGAGGTAATTGTCCGTCAGCGACGAATTATTGATTTTCTACTTGACCCATTTAAAAAATTGCAACAAGGAGGAGTGAAATTGTAGAAAATTTATCGAATTACCTCCCTTAGTCCCCCCTTGTTTCCCTCGTTCCCATACTCTGTATGGGAATGAATTACGGAAGGCTCTGCTTTCATTAATACTAAGTCATGGAGGCAGAGCCTCTAGGTAGCATTCCCAGTCTGAGACTGGGAACGAGAAGGGGGGAAACAATTAATTCAGTCCCCTCTCTTTAGTCTTTCCCCTCGTTCCCATACTCTGTATGGGAATGAATTACGGAAGGCTCTGCCTTCATTAATACTAAGCCATGGAGGCAGAGCCTCTAGGTAGCATTCCCAGTCTCCGACTGGGAACGAGAAAAAATTCATCGAATTGTCCCCTCCCCTTAGCAAGGGGAGGGTTAGGGTGGGGTATAATTTATGTATTTAGGGAGCAAATTATGTCAGAAAGCATCACCATTACCCAATCAGATATTTTACAACAAATTAAATTATCCTGTAAAATACCTGAGTTAGTTGAGCAAATTATCAGCCGAAAAGTGATTATAACTGCTGCGGAAGAAGCAGGGATAAAAGTAGAAGTTGAAGAATTACAAAAAGCAGCGGATTTTCTGCGATTAAATAATGACCTGACCAGTGCTAATGACACTTGGAAATGGTTAGAAAAACATAGTTTATCTATAGATGATTTTGAAGATATAGTCTATACTGGTGTGGTTACTGCTAAGTTAAGCAAACATTTATTTTCTGATCAAATCGAACCTTTCTTCTTTGAAAATCAGCTAAATTATGCTGGTGTGGTTATGTATGAAGTTGTATTTAATGATGAAGATCTAGCAATAGAACTTTTTTATGCAGTCAAAGAAGGAGAAATGAGTTTTTATGATGTAGCTCACCAATATATTCAAGATATAGAATTACGTCGTAAGGGAGGATATTTAGGAATATTAAATCGTCGGGATTTAAAGCCAGAAATATCTGCTGCTGTCTTTGGTGCCAAACCCCCACAGGTAATTAAACCGATAATTACTTCTAAAGGGGTACATTTAATTTTTGTTGAGGAGATTATTCAGCCGGAATTGAATGATAAATTGCGTCAGGAAATTGTTAGCGATTTACTATTAAGTTGGATCAAAAAACAGGTTAATCAAACAGAGATTAATGTTAATTTCGAGTGATTTAATCACAAAAATGTTCTCGTTCCCATACTCTGTATGGGAATGAATTACAGAAGGCTCTGCCTTCATTAATACTAAGTCATGGAGGCAGAGCCTCTAGGTAGCATTCCCAGTCAGAGACTGGGAACGAGAAACGAGAAAAAAAATGTAGGGTGGGTTAGCTATAGCGTAACCCACCATTTAATAGTGTGGTTAGTGGTGATGCACTTCTCCCTCACGGACTATAGATGCACCAGCACCAATCAGGGCTACACCTATCTGAAATGGACTTGTGAAAATCCCCAACACTATCAGTACTGTTCCAAATATTCTTGTAAACCAAGAACCTCCATTAATATCTAAAATCTCCCCGTCATTAAGTTCATACAAAAGTTCAGATTCAGAGGGATTAATATCAGCAATTTGAATGCGAGCCATTTTGGTATTCTCCTTGGTTTTAAAAAATCAAAAAATCTAGAAGAAATCGGAAATGTTGTACTTTTTCATTTCCCGACTACATCCTATGAAAAATAAAACCCTCTGTCTAGAGACTTAGACAAAATAAAAGTGACATAATTGTTTCAGTTTTGTCACTTTCAATAGCTTGATGATAACAGCATTTTCCGCACAAATATCCGTAAAATTGCCTTTTTAGGTTGAAAATATCACTAAAAAACGCACAATTACGGATTAAAAATAGCCAAAAAAAGTGACATAATTGCTGCAATTTTGTCACTTTTGCCTATTAACTTAAATACAAACAAATGCCCGACTTATTTAAGAAGTCAGGCATCTATCTTAATCAAGACTTATTTCATGTACTTTATTGCTAATCTACCTTACATATATTTGAAGATTTCAACAAGAGGATTAATTTAATTGCAACCAATTAAGTAAATCCGCCATACTGCTAAAATCTAGTAAAGCCTCGCTTAAATTTTCCAACTGATTAACAGAAAGAGATTGAATCCGCTGTGTTGTTTCCGGTGATAATTCACCTAGTCGCCTTTTAAGCAGTTTTAAAATAACTAACCGTTCTCCTTCCTGTCTACCTTCTTCTATTCCCCGCTCGTAACCTATGCGCTCACCAGTGGTAATATATCTCATAGTTCGCTCCTGCTCGAATTTTTTATACTCCGACCACAATTGATTTTCCAATGGTTTTGGTAAAATCATCACCCAGTCTATAAAGCGATACAGGTTACGAATATCTTGCTCTTGTAAGCCTAAATCGTATAACCTGCGAATTAAACTGAATTTCCAGATTTTGCGTTTTTGGGGATATGAGCGCGTTTGCTGGGTTTTCAAATGCGCCATAACCACTGTAGCAAAAGGATTCTTACTATTTTCTAACTCTTGCCACCGTTGTTCATAATCTAACAGTTTAATGCTACCAAATTCAAAATTTAACTTTGTCTGGGGATAATTGTAACCGTAATTACTCGGTCGCCATTCACGGTTTGTGTCACATAAAATCGCCAAACTGGTTGCGGGTTGACCAAAACTGTCAAAAATGCGATAATTGTAGGTAAACATCCGTTGACTGAAATTATCTTCTTTTTTTCCCTGAATTTCTACATGGACTAATAACCACAATTGTTCACCCTGAATTTGCCAAACTTTGACTAATTGATCAGCATATCTCTTTCCTTGTTCGGCTTCACGGGTAATTTGTTGAAATTCTTTATCGAGAAATTCATAAGGACGTTCCCAGTCAATTAGTGCCTCGGTTTCGGGAAAAAAGAATTGCATTGCTTGGGGAAAATATGCGTTGAGAATTTCTTTCCATGGACTATCAAAATCAGCCCGTTTATTAATAATATTGGTCATGAATTAATGGCAGATGATTATTTATCTTACCTCAAATTATTAGTTACTGAATAAAAGTTATATAATCTGAATTATAGATATAGCTATTCTCCCTGGTTTGTGAAGGGATTTTTTGGAACGAACCACAGAGGACACAGAGGACACAGAGGTAGAGAAAAGGAGGTATTTATGTCTTATTTAGGATACATAATTGCAGCAATTATGTCCCTTTTATTTTTTACTTTCAATATAAACAGATACCCGACTTCTTTAAGAAGTCGGGTATCTATATTAATCGAGGCTGATTTAATGTATTCTTTTGCCAACCCACCTACGCTTTAAATAGGGATTAATCTGATGGAAACTCCAGCAATTTTTCACTCCTATTGCTTTTTTCAGCCAGCCCTAACTATCATTCTCTAGGACTTGGAGAATTTTCAGATAAAACTCTTCCACCCTTTTTGCTGCTACTTCACCACTAGCAGCATAGTGATTTAGACCAGGAGAACCATTGACTTCAATGAGCGTATAATCTACCATCGGCATAGTTATATCATGGGTGAGTATATCCACCCCTGTTAATCTTAATCCCATATCTTTAGTAATGTTAATTGCTAATTTTTGAAAATCAGGATGAATCCTTTCAGAAAAATCTACTGCTTCACCTCCACTGGATAAATTAGCACTATCCAAAAGATAGATAATATTATTATGAGGAATCACACTATTCCAATCAATATTTTGCGTTTTTAATTTTTGGGAAATGCGAAAATCATCAAATTTAATCACATTTTTTCTCCCCATGTTCAAAAATTTTTCCTGTTTTTGTTGAAGTAACTCTAAAACATTAGATATACCATCACCAACAACAAATAAGGGAATTCTTTGATAAGCGGTAATCACCTCATCATCCAAAACAACAATTCTATAGTCATTACCACTATAAAACTTTTCTACAATCAATCCTGATTTAATTTCAAAGATTTTATGAGCTACATCATAATATTCTGCCTGATTATATACCTTAGTCACCAAAATGCCTTGACTAAGATTCAGAGGTTTAACAATTACTGGAAATCCGATTGATTGTGCATAATTAAATCCATCATGAATATTTCTAGGATGAGCTATTTTCGCACATAACTGATCAGTAAAAAATGTCTTACCCTCCGTTACTCGATATCCAAGCTGCTTGAGGAAAAAATTACTATAGGCTTTATCTTTGACTAACTCGGCTGAAGCAAGACCGTTAATATTCAATTTGGCATAACTAAAAACTGATCTTTTCCCGTTTTTAAAAGTAATATGCCCAACTAATTTATATTCTGGTTCAAGTAAAACCACAGCCCCTATTTGTAATGCTACTTTTTGGATGATTGATGTAATTGACATTTTTATTTTGCAAGATGATCTCAAATGATTGAAGCTTGGTATGGTTTATACCAATATTTCTTGTCTCTATTTAAGTTTAAATACTGAACTAATACAGTATATATTAGTCCGAATTAAATAAAAGCAAAGATTGTCAGAAAATAAGTTGTTGCACCAAGTATTGACAATTTTTAAAATATGTAATAACAAGGTGGCATCATCAATAAAAGACGCTAGTAAATCTTTGGTTAAGAGACATACTAACGCCCTTCACTCAAGTTCTTATGCATAAAATAATCATGCCACAAAATACGGATTACAAAAATAGCACTTCAGAAGATCTCACAATTCCTGCGGCAAGAGAAGATAACGCCTACAAAAAAAGGCTGAATGGTTGGGCTGTAGCCCGTATCGTTAGCGAACGGGAAAAAGTTATTGTTTCCCGGTTTCGCAGTCGTTCTGATGCCGAAGGCTATATTCAACACATCCGTCAGATGATTCCTGATACTGTTTTTGAACTTTTCTTTGATTGCCAACGGGAAGAAGTTGTCGTGTAAATTTACGGAATGGCTGACTGGTGCAAGGGAAAAATTATCTTCCCCAACCTCCCCAACCTCCCCAACCTCCCCAACCTCCCCAACCTCCCCTACTTCCCCTACCACCCCTACCACCCCTACCACCCCTACCACCCCTACCACCCCTACCACCCCTGCTTATCCGAACAGCATTGAGTCAGCAGCCCATTGTGCTTAAGTAAAGCCTTGGTACTGGGTTCTCGTCCCCGGAAGGTTTTAAAGACATCCATGGGATGCTGACTGCCACCTAGTGCTAAAACCGTATCTCGGTAACGTCTGCCAATGGCGTGGATTGCGGCTTCATCTTCTAAGCCCGCTTCTTCAAAAGCAGCAAAAACATCAGCACTGAGAACCTCAGCCCACTTATAACTATAGTATCCGGCTGCATAACCCCCTTCAAAAATATGACCGAAAGCACATAGAAACGCATCCTCCGGCAATGGTGGTAATACAGTTGTTAACTTAGCAATGCGGTGTCGCAGATCTGTCACGGTTTCCTGACTATTGGGAGAATAGCGGTAGTGTAATTCCAAATCAACACTACTAAAATCTAGTTGCCGCAACATAGTTGAACCGCTCATGTAATTACGTGCTGCCAACAATTTTTGGTAATAATGCTCTGGTAATGATTCCCCTGTTTGATAATGTTTAGCCATACCAAACAAGGTTTGGCGGTCATAGCACCAGTTTTCCATAAATTGGCTCGGTAATTCCACAGCGTCCCACTCAACATTATTAATACCTGCTGCTCCCAGATAATCCACCTTAGTCAGCATATGATGTAAGCCATGGCCAAATTCATGGAACAGTGTCTCCACCTCATCAAAAGCCATCAAACTCGGATTCCCATCCACAGGGGGAGTTTGGTTACAAATCAAATAAGCTACAGGGAGACGGATAGTAGTCAAATCATTTTCTGTAACTTTCCTCCGGTGAATGCAAGCATCCATCCAAGCCCCACCACGCTTTTCTGCGGGACGGCTGTAAGCATCTAAGTAAAAATAAGCAATAGGTTCACCATATTTATCAGCAATTTGGAAATAACGCACATCCTCATGCCATATTGGGGCTTGGCCATCAGCCGGTGTCACCGTCACCCCAAAAAGCCTTTTTACTAGCCCAAATAGCCCATCTAGGACTTGAGGGAGGGGAAAATAGGGCAGTAATTCTTCCGCAGTAAAAGCAAATTTTTCTTCCCGTTGCCGTTCAGCCCAAAAGCCAATATCCCAATGCTGCAAATTTTCGGCTTCTGCTGCTCCCTTGGCTTTAGCAAAGGCTTTGAGTTTTTCTAAATCTTTGACAGCAGCATGATAACTAGCTTGACGGAGTTCTTCTAATAGTTTTTCGACAGAGGCAACATCTTTGGCCATCTTACTAGCCAAACTCAGTTCAGCAAAAGTCTCAAAGCCAATTAATTGAGCTAGTTCTTTTCTTAACTCTAAAATACGGATAATCAAAGGATTATTATCTAATTCCCCAGAAGATGCCCTGGTAATATAAGCCTTATAGATTTTTTCCCGTAAATCCCGCCGGGTACTGTGCTGCATGAACGGGAAATAGCTAGGAAAATCTAAAGTAATATGCCACGGTCCATGTTCTGGTGTAGCATTTTCCTCTCCAGCCGCCCGCGCAGCTTGGGCTGCAAGACTCAACAAGCTACTTGGTAAGCCATCAATGTCATTGTGGGTGGTGAGAATTAAAATAAAGCCTTTAGTGGCATCTAGAACGTGATTAGCAAATCTAGTCGCTAGTTCTGCTAATTCCATTTGGATATTATTAAACCGTTCTCTGTCTTTTCCTTCTAAACCAACACCAGACAATTCTGCATCTCGAATTGCCGCTTTGATAATTCTCTGTTGGGCTGAATTTAAAGTTTCCCAGGTAGGACTATGGCGAATTGCTTTAAAAGCATTATAAATAGGTTTGCTTTGTCCCAGGATATTCATAAACTGAACTACTTGCGGCTGTACCTTTTCATAGGCAATACGTAGTTCTGGACTATTTTTTACACCCATTAAATGATTTAGGATTCCCCAACTCCAATTTAGCCGTTCTGTCAATTTTTCTAGAGGTTCTACTAAGCCGCTCCAAGTAGGCTCTATATTTGCCTCTAAGTCAGTTAATTGCTTTTCAAGTTCTCCTAACAGATAACTAAAAGCTGGTTCGACTTGCTCCGATTTAATAGCCGCAAATGCGGGTAAACCAGAGCTTTGAAGTAGGGGATTCTGATAAATAGTAGCAGTTGCACGCATGGTAATGAGCTAATAGCCGATGAATTAATTGGGAACAACGATTGATTTTTCTTTATATAACTAATAATTTAGCGTTACGACAAAATTTCGCATTGCTAGAATGGCAATCTTACTAAACAGAATACAGAAGTTAGGAGATTATGAGCAATTAAGTAAGGTTTTATACAATAAATAATTGAATCTACCTCAATTCTTATGCCAGTTATACAAAAAAGTTCATTTTGATAGCGTAGCGTAGTGTGGCGTAAACCATCCTCCTGCAACTTTTAACAACTGAATTCCTGTTTGATAACTGAGATACATCATCCAGAAGCTAAAAGCAGAATTGTAGCAATTATTTTCAAAATAATGACTTTTATTTTGTCGAGTTTTGTGGTGATAATTCACCATAATCAATTTTGAATACTTAATAAAGTTATGAAATTTTGACTTTCTGTTTTGCTGACACTGCGCTAGTGTTGTTAAGTTCTGCTCATGTATTAGCAGAACTTAAAACTAAAACAATTGAGTACAAGCAAGGAAGTACAGTATTAGAAGGATGTCTTGCTTATAATGATGCTATTGAAGTTAAGCGTACCTTTACTAAGTAATATTTTGTGGGTTTGAACACTGATTATATCTGCAAGGGCTGGTAATTGGTAAAATTATCATCTGTTACCTGTTCCCTGTTTTCTCAAAATTATGTCTCATCTTCCCCCACTAAATACAGAAACAATTTGGGCAATCATTAATGATAAAATTGATGATGATACTGTAAAAAAATTATTATGGTATCACCTGGGTTATCGCTATAATCCCATTACAGACACATGGACTAATAGTGAAGTAGCACCAACCTGGAGAGATGAATATCCACAACCACCGGATTTTATTGATTCTCGTCCAGCAATTATGAAATTGACTCGTTCTATTCCTCCAGAAAATAAACAGGCTCTCAAAGAAAAACTCGGTTTTAAAGGTTACAAAATCGGTGAATTTAGTCCGCGACAAACTCGCAGAGCCACATCAGCAAATTGGTTATTAAGTTATATGTTAATAACCACTGGTAAAATTGAGTAAAGTTACTATATTTAGTAATTTTCCAAAAATATCCCCTGCTTCTCTAAGGTTGGGGACAGGAGCTTTTTATCTAAATTTCTGGATTAAATTATTGTTTTATGTCCAAATGTTATGGAAATAACACGGACTTATCTTGTATTTTTCTGAAAAACTGTGTATATTAATATATTCAACCCTTGCATAGAGTAATCTGATCTAAATTTGTGCAACTTGTTTTTTTAACAAACTACTTTAGGCTTAAAGAGAACAAGAAACGTTTTCACAGATATTTGAGAATTACTACCGTATAACACAAATCCAGAGATTTCTGCTATGATCCACAAATTAATTAACACTAACATTAAGAGTTCTCATGTTTTACCAACTCCTAATGAAGTGAAGGCAAAATTACCTTTAACGAAAACTGCTGAAAATACAATTTTAAAATTCAGACAAGAAATAGAACATATTCTAGATTTTCAAGACCGACGTAAATTCATTGTCGTCGGTCCTTGTTCAATTCATGATCCAAAAGCAGCCATAGAATATGGAGAAAACTTGCTAGGTCTAGCCGAAAAAGTTCAGGATAAACTGCTGCTAATTATGCGGGTTTATTTTGAAAAACCCCGAACTACAGTAGGCTGGAAAGGATTAATTAATGATCCAAAAATGGATGATTCTTTTCATGTAGAAGAAGGAATTTCAATTGCCAGGAACTTACTATTAAAGTTGACAGAGTTAGGATTACCAACTGCCACAGAAGCACTTGATCCCATCATCCCTCAATATATCAGTGAATTGGTATCTTGGTCAGCAATTGGCGCAAGAACCACCGAATCGCAAACACACCGAGAAATGGCCAGTGGTTTATCTATGCCGGTGGGATTTAAAAATGGTACAGACGGGAATATTCAAGTTGCAGTAAATGCGCTTAAATCAGCGAACACACCCCATCATTTCCTGGGTATCAATCAAAAAGGACAAGTGAGTGTATTTCAAACTAAAGGAAATGCTCATGGCCATGTAATCTTGCGTGGAGGAACTCAGCCTAATTTTGATGCAGAGAACATTAAACTAGTAGAAGAACAATTAAAAGCAGCCAACTTATCACCAAGAATAGTTGTTGATTGTAGTCATGGTAATACCAACAAAGATTATAGATTACAATCCATAGTCTTTGAAAATATTATTCAGCAAATAATAGATGGCAATAATTCCATCGTCGGCATGATGCTAGAATCAAACTTGTACGAAGGTAGCCAACCGATAACCGGAAAACGAGAAGACTTGCAATATGGTGTTTCCGTAACAGATAAATGTATCAATTGGCAAGAAACAGAAAGAATTATTTTAGCTGCTCACGCTAAATTGGAGTAAACCGACAGCATTTTTCATGTATTTACACCGTAAATAGATATACCTCTTCCTTTGCGTCTTTGCTCCTTTGCGTCTCTGCGCGAAACAAAAACAAAATGTAGTTGCGCTTTAATTCCAAGTGCAGCTACATGACAAATACAAATGGGATTGGTGCGGATCGAACGCACGGCCTAGCGCTTAGGAGGCGCTCGCTCTATCCAACTGAGCTACAACCCCAAGAATGAACCAAATATTATCATAGCAGAATTTTTATTGAGACTGCCAAACTCTCTAATCTCAAAATAACGTAGTATACTGGGGCTAATCGTATTTAACCGAAAGATGAAATACCTAACCCCAGAACAAGTTTACAAACAATTTGGCTATCACCCTAAGACAACGGCAGAATGGGCTGACTTAGGGAAAATAGAATGTATTTCCCTGGGGGACATCGGAGATATCCAGAGTCAGCATTCATCAAAACAGTCTCAATGGATAAAGAGAGGGTTCTTTATGCCCGTGTCAGCACAAAAACCCAGTTGTTAGACCTTGACACACAAATAGATTTTTTAGGTAAAACTTACCCAGGATGCCGGGTCGTCAAGGATGTTGCCAGTGGTATGAACTGGAAGCGGAAAAACTTTCTTAAATTAATGACTCAAGTTGCCCAAAATCAAATTTCTGAAATTGTCGTGGGACATAAGGATAGGTTATGCAGATTTGGTTTTGAGTTTGTTGAGTGGTTTTGCAATCTTCACGGCTGCAAAATTGTCGTGGTGAACAATGCCAAGGCTGATAGAATTAAACGGAATAACCTTGGTAAAATCAAGTGGAATAATCGGGAAACATCCTTTAAAGGTAGGATTAAAACAATCGTTTTTACAGCCACCCATGACTTGATGTTAAATGCAATCAAGGTAGCTTTTGAAGATTTGACGGAAGCACTAAAAGGCAAAAAGCCCATGAGAAAGCGTATGAAGAGAAATGTTTCTTCATGGTGCAAGGGGATAGTTGCGGATGCCCTCAAACAAGTTTCAACCCGTGTAGGTTGCACCGTTGTTAGTGTGAATTGTGCGTATACGTCACAACTTGACTCCAGATTTAGTACCTTAACGGGTAGTAGAAATGGTGACAAGTTTACCGGACATGATGGGGTCGTGATGCACTCAGATACTAACGCTGCTGACAACGTTCTAGCAAGAATGAGTGACGTTGAAATCACTCGTTATATGAAACATTCCGATGTAAAAGTAATCTTGCTAGAACGAACTCAGAAGTTTCACCGATTCCCTAATAGTGGAAACTGAAGCGGAAACGGGCATGGATAAGCCCCAGACTCTAGAACCTAAAAGCTCTCCTTACGAGTAAGGTCAATCAGAGAGCAAATTATAAGCAATTGACGTTGTTTGACCTTGTTTAACTACGTTATTTGTGTATCCCAGTAATTATCCCAATCATCACCACCAACTTCTAAACCGCATAGATTACTACTGGCATTGAGGATAACTTGAGATTTGCTGCCATTAAGTTCTCGCAATTCTAAATTTAGCTCCCCTTGCATAGTATCCCGACAACAAAAATTTAAACCATTGCTTGTCGGTGCGCGGAGAGATGTACCTGGTAACTGGGTAGTTCCTGTCAGTTCAATTTCGTAATTTAGGTTTTTGGCTTGCATTTGCCATCTACCCCAGGGCTGAATTTGCCATTTTACTTCTGAATTCCAAGGAACAAATTCATAAAATTTGCCTTGGTGGTGGATACCAATCATCGCCACTGATTCCATCCACCATAATACACCACGTTTACCGCCACCGGCTGTTAAAGCTAAATCGGGTTGATTAATAAAAGAATTGCAATTTAGCCAAAACCATTTTTGGGGAAAAGCACCACCCCAATTTTTTTCTGCGTATGCTGGAGCATTTGTAAATTCATAAATTTTACCATGCCAATCAATCCAACCACTGGCTAAACCGTGAGCCATTAAAATTTGCCAGCCGGGTTCAAATATCTGCGAAAATGATAGCCAACCAGCGGTTGATTGCTGAAGACTATTTTGATTTCCCCATGCGTATACGGGTTTAATTTCGTATTCCCATCGGCAATAATTACCAGTGGCAGGATCTGTAATTATGCCTTGATTTAAGGTGGCTGTGGCTTGATAACCTTCTTGAATATGGTGTGTAAATTCACTGGGGATAAGATACAGGGGGGAAACTTGTAAGTTAGTTTTTCCCCAATGTCCTAATCCTAAAACATCCCGACTCGCCCAAAATTTATTCACATCGGGAAAGGTGCGACAAAGATATTCATCATTTATGCCCAGTATTTGGGCTGCACCGCCGCTGTAGGGCTGATTACCGCTGGGATCTTCGATAGAGTACATGAAGGCGATAGTTTGCTTAATTTCGGGCAGTGTGACGCGGTAATACCAGCCTTCAAAGAAACGACGATGGCTACAGTCCCAATGATAGCCGCTATGGGGAGTTTGAGTGAAATCGAGGAGGTTTTTAGGAATACTCGGCATAAGGTGTCTTTTTTGCTTACTTTTCAGTATGGGCAATGCGGAGATTTTGGATTAAGATGATTCAGGATGCGATCGCCATATCAAAGCAATCACTGAATTTAATCTTATGTCACATTCCGTAATCTCGCTGTTGCTATCCATAATTACTCGAAAAAATGCCCCCCCAAAAATAAAATCAAACATCTGTAGCCACAAAAGACATTTGATTAGCTGTCAATATTCCCATCTGCCAATAAACCCTACTTTCAAATGCGGGTTGGGTTGGTAAGTCTCCCATTAACTCAGCCTTGCTGTATCGTCTTTGTACCGCTTAGTCTCAACTTCAGCAGTGAGAAACTTTACATTTTAGTATCTGCTGTGATTAAATATTTAGTGTTGGGTATATCTATTTAGAATTCACCCACTAACTGTCGCAAAATCCCGCAGTCTATTTAAATTGTATCCATCCGGGAAGAATTGTGAAAGTATGGGGCTGAATATTTTACAAAGCAACAGCGCAACACAACGCTCATGTTATGTTTCATGGTGATTGCTCTGCAACGCAAAAGTAAACAACCTAACCTACAAATTAAGGCTTCTTACAATTTTGACAAGGTATTTATGAATTAAAGCTTTTTTCAATTTGGCGAAGCTATTGTTTACAAGTTCATTTTTTTACAAGCAACTTCAAAAAAATACTTATGTTAGAGATAGGATTTGAGACTAATAGAGGCAGCAGCAGCATTCAGTTAGTAAAACTCCCACGATTTATATCTCTATTCCTGGTGGTGGGGGATGTCCTTGGCCTATTTGTCTGCTTGGGACTTACTTCTTACTGGACGTTAAATAATCCATTGACAGGATTTGACCCATTTGTCTGCGGATTTATCTTACTGGTTTTAACAGGGATGTATTTGTCAGATACATACCATCCAGAGAAAGAAATTGCAGGTTTACAAGCTCCAAATCGCATTCTCATCAGTAGTGGAATAATTACCCTCATCACTTCATTGGTAATTTATCTATCGGAGAGTTGGGAACAGCATTCAGGAGGGATGAGGGGTATATTGCTAGTTAATCTGGGAATATTTACAATCTGGGCAATCATATTAAGACTATTGGCATTCAATTGGTGGCGATCAAAGTCCCACCAGGGTCGTTGGTTAATGCTAGGATCTGGCAATCATGCGATAAAGTTTGCCCAAATGTTCTTAACACGGAATCCCTTGGGAAGATTAGTTATCCTGACTGAAAATGGCCAACAACTGCCTGAATTAGCAGAAATAGAACCCCAACTAAGTCATGAAGGCTGCCTCAGCGACCTATCTGATTGGAGTCAGCAACCCTTATTAGGGGTGGTAGTAGGGACAAAAATCAGTCTCTCTGATGTACAAGTGCAAAGTTTAATGCAACTACGACTAAAAGGCATCCCTGTTTACCAGTTGCCCGATATTTGGGAAACTTTATGCTACAAACTTCCCTCCTCTCTACTTGAAGATGAGTGGTTTGCTTTTAGTAGTGGCTTTAACCTGGTATTTTGTGGTTTTAGTCTCAAAATCAAGCGGTTTACAGATATAATGCTGACTGGAGTATTATCTGTGCTGCTACTGCCACTCATGGTCATTGTTGGTTTAATCATTAAGTTAGATAGTCCAGGTCCAATTTTCTATAGCCAATTACGAACAGGATTATACGGTAAACCATTTCGGGTTTACAAGTTCCGTTCCATGTCTCAGGATGCTGAAAAGAAGGGCGCACAATGGGCAATTCAACGAGATCCACGCATTACCAGGGTGGGATATTGGCTACGAGTTTTGCGAATTGACGAACTACCTCAGATTTGGAATGTGTTATCTGGAGAAATGAGCCTGATTGGTCCTCGTCCAGAGAGGCCAGAGTTTGATGTCAAGCTCAAAGAAGCAATTCCTTATTATGAAATGCGCTATTTAGTCAAACCAGGAATCACAGGTTGGGCGCAGGTACTTTATCCATACGGAGCTTCCCTTGAAGATGCCTATGAAAAGCTGGCTTACGACCTTTACTATATCAAGAACTATTCTTTATGGTTGGATATAGTCATAGTCTTGAAAACCATCAGAGTTGTTTTATTGGGTAAAGGCAGATGAATCAAAAAGTCTTGGTGACAGGAGGTGCAGGCTATATTGGTTCCCACGTCGTGCGTCAACTAGGCGAGGCTGGTTATAATACAGTCGTATATGACAATTGCTCTACGGGTTTACCCCAATCCGTACTCCATGGTGAGCTAATTATTGGCGATTTAGGAGATATAGACCGCCTTTACCAAGTCTTTGGCAAACATCAATTTAGTGCAGTCCTGCACTTTGCAGCTAGTCTAGTTGTACCAGAATCCGTTGCCTATCCCCTCGATTACTACGCAAATAATACACGGAATACTCTGAATTTGCTCCGGTGCTGTAGTGTCATGGGTGTTAACCAATTGATATTTTCTAGTACAGCCGCAGTTTACGGCGAACCCCAAGAAAATCCAGTCACCGAGTCTACTCCTACCCTACCAATTAATCCCTACGGACGCTCCAAACTGATAAGCGAATTCATGATTCAAGACTATGGACTAGCTTCTTGTCTGCGGTATGTAATTCTCCGCTATTTCAACGTCGCCGGAGCCGACCCCGGTGGCAGAATCGGACAAAACTCAAGCAATGCAACTCATTTGATTGCCAATGCCTGTAATGCCGCCCTGAAACGCCAATCAGAATTGAAGATCTTTGGCACTGATTTTCCCACCCCAGATGGTACAGGAATTCGAGATTATATCCATGTTGAAGACTTAGCCGCAGCCCATGTTGATGCGTTACGCTATCTGGAACGAGATGGAGAAAGTCAAGTTCTCAACTGTGGTTATGGAGAAGGTTATAGTGTCCGGCAAGTTGTGGAACGGGTCAAAGCTATTTCTGGTGTGGATTTTCCCGTAATTGAAGTAGCGCGTCGTCCCGGAGATCCAGCCTGTGTGACTGCTGATGCAGAGAAAATTAAGCAGGTATTGAACTGGCAACCCAAGTATAATAACCTAGACAATATCATCTACAGCTTTCTATCGTGGGAAAAAGGTAAGATATGAACTTCTTTGATTAAATTTCATAGCCTGTAATTTTGCAAACTCTTCAATTTATCGAATAGTGTGTAAAAAGGATTATTTACTACCTTGTCCATTTTCTGTTTTGTTGGATTTCGCTGTCGCTTAACCCAACCTACAAATCAAGACTTTTTGCGATTTGGACAAGGTATTGCCGGAAATGACTTAATTTTGTGCAAATACATGATCTACAATTTCTACAACACTTAAGTTCTATACTTAGTATATTTTCTTAAATTAATTTATGTCTATTAACCAAGAAGACCAAGATTCCTCTCTTGATATCCAACAATACTGGCTAACATTCAAAAGACATTGGCTGGTGACATCAATTGTCTTTGCCTCTGTCTTAGGAGTCACAGCCTTACTCACTTACTCAGCAAAACCAGTTTACGAGTCGGAAGGCAAGCTGGTTTTCACTAAAAAAAGTGGGGCTTCCTCACTCGCAGGTCTCTCCCAATCCCTGGGAGAACTGGGCGGATTGACAAACCTCAGTAACCCAGTAGATACCGAATCTGAGATCATCCGCTCCTACCCCATTGTTATAAAAACTATTACCACACTGAATTTGACAAATGATCAAGGCAAACAGATTTCTTTGGAGAACTTTCTCAAAAAACTGAAGCTGAAGACTATCCGAGGAACGGATGTGATCCAGCTTTCTTACAGGAGTACTAATCCGCAAGAAGCAGCAAATGTGGTCAATTCTTTAATGAAATATTATCTGGAGAGTAATATTCGCACTAACCGCACCGAGGCCAGATCCGCGCGAGAATTTTTAGACAAGCAATTACCAGAGGTCGAGAAAAGAGTTACGAAGGCAGAAATGACCTTGCGTCGCTTTAAAGAAAACAACCGGGTGGTAGCTCTGGATGTAGAAGCCAAAACTGGTTTGGAATCTCTTGGAAAACTAGATGAGGCAATTACCCGCAGCCAGGGCGAATTAGCAGCAGCTTACACTCGATCTGTGGCTTTGCAGTATGAAATGAAGTCAACTACACAAGAGGCGGTTGATCTCAGTGCATTAAGTCAATCTCGTGGCGTACAGCAGGTACTCACAGAATACCAGAAAACACAATATGACCTAGCAACAGCGCGAACACTTTATACTAGTGATAATCCAAAAGTTGTGAATTTGGTATTGAAAGAGGCATCTCTTAAAAAGTTACTAGAAGAGCGAGTTACCCAAACCATTGGTAGTTCCAAGTCTCTCCCCCAACAGAATTTGCAGGTAGGAGAACTCAAACAGGCATTAACTCAAGATCTAGTCAAATCAGAGGTGGAAAGGTTAGCCTTAACAAACCAAATCGGAGAATTGCGAAAGGTATTTATAATTAATAGGCGACGTTTGGATAGCTTACCTCGACTGGAACAACAACAGCTACAGCTACAGCGACAGTTATCCGTGGCACAAATCACCTATCAAGAATTTCTGAAGCAATCTCAGTTAGTTCAGGTGCTAGAAAATCAGAATGTAGGTAATTCGCGGATTATCTCTGAGGCTTTAGTTCCTGAACGTCCCGTTTCTCCCAAGATTCCCCTCAACTTAGCACTAGGCGGATTTTTGGGAATCCTCTTAGGTGCGGGAACAGCGCTGCTGTTGGAATCTATGAATCAATCTCTCAAAAATGTTGAAGAAGCGAATCGGCTGTTGGGTTTTCCTTTGCTGGGGGCGATTCCCCAATATGGTGAAAAAAATCCAAAACATCGGCAGGAAGGTCGGCAAGAGTTGCCCTTGTTGGATAACCCCTATTCACCAGTCAGTACATCTTTTGAAATGCTCCAGACTAATTTAGGCTTTACCCTATCTGACAAAGAATTACGGGTAATTTTGCTCACTAGTTCAACCCCTGGAGAAGGTAAATCTTTTGTGGCAGCAAATTTAGCCCTAGCCGCAGCCCACGTAGGACGACGAGTGCTGTTAGTGGATGCCGATATGCGCCGTCCCCGTCAGCACCGCGTTTGGGAAATACCCAATTTATTGGGACTAAGCAATATCTTAGCAGGTCAGACGCAGTTAAAAAATGCTGTCCAGGAGGTATCTCCCCAGGTGAATATGTTGCCAGCCGGAAAAATTCCGCCTAACCCAGTCGCACTTTTGGATTCCCAGCGCATGGCTGACTTGATTGCAGAAGCAAGGAATGATTATGATTTTGTCATCATTGACACACCACCCTTGACTGCTGTTACTGATCCACTGATTGTTGGTAAGTATGTGGATGGATTATTGCTGGTTGTCCGTCCTGGCAAGGTAGAATATTCAGCGGTGAAGTCATCGAAATTATTACTTAATCATGGGAAAGTGCCTATTTTGGGAATGGTAGTGAATGGTATTAGTGAGGAAAGTAGTTATGGTGGGTATTATTATCAGAGAGGTTATTACGGTCAGAAAGTAGATAGTAAGGGGAAGTTTTCTCAGGCCAATCTGCGGTAAGACTTGACTTTATTTCCCGCTCATGTAATATTAACCTACTAAGATGTAGAGTTTTTTGGTTAGTGCAAATACAGTTTACACCGCTGAGAAATTAACTAAAATTATTCGTTTTTTAGGAGTTGAGCTTTGATGGTCTTTTGATCTCAGTTCCTCCCTCGCCACCTACTCGTAACTGGGAAGGCTGAAGTAGGGGAAAGCTATGTCTAAATTATGGTATAATTATCAAAACGATGTCGACTAAGAGCTACAATAATTATCCTTTATGACCATCAGCGCCATAAAATCTCTCACATTGCAGGAGTTTCTGATGCTACCGGAAACAAAGCCAGCATCAGAGTTCTTGGGTAGGGAAATTATTCAAAAACCTACGCCGAAAGGAAGACACAGCCGACTGCAAGGGAAACTTAGTGGCGAAATTAATTTGGTGAGTGAATCTGAAAAAATTGCCTATGCTTTCCCTGAACTCAGGTGTAGCTTTGGTAATCGCTCAATTGTTCCTGATATAGCAGTTTTTACATGGGAACATATTCCTTTCCTTAGCAGTGGAGAAGTCCCAGATAGATTTGAAGTAGCTCCCGATTGGGTAATTGAGATTCTTTCTCCTGAACAGAAATCAAATAAAGTGATTGGCAATATCTTGTATTGTATGGAGCATGGGTGTAAATTAGGATGGTTTCTTGATCCTGATGATTTAAGTATTCTAGTATTTTTGTGCGATCGCCAACCAATACTGATGGAAAAAACCGATATTCTGCCTGTATTGGCAGGAATAGAGTTAAAATTAACTGTTGATGATGTATTTGGCTGGTTGAGAATGGCTTAACTAAGCAATACCTTGTTTTAGGAGTTGAGCTTTGATAGTCTTTTGATCTCAGTTCCTCCCTCGCCACCTAGTCGTAACTGGGAAGGCTGAAATAGGTGAAAGCTATGTCTATATGATATAACCACTCAATTGTAACCGCTCAATCAATAGGGACAGACTACCTGGCTGAGAACGGTTTTAAGTTAGTTGATACTTATAACTAAACGCGCTACCGTGAATTATTGGGCGGTTACACTTAAATTATTCAAAAAATCTATTGTTTAACGACACCAAATTACTGAAGTAAATTTACTAAATTGAAAAACAGCTTTTTAAAGAATGGATTCTATAATACTGCTGGCGGAATTATCCGAATTGGTTTGGCTATACTTACAATTCCTTTACTGATTCGCTTGATTGGAGTTGAGGAATATGGACTTTGGACTCTAGCTTCTAGTGTTATCGCAATTGTTGGTTTAGCTGAAGCTGGTCTTGCTACTGCAACCACTGTGTTTGTTTCTCAGGACTTAGGAAAGGAAGATAGTGATGGGTTATCACAAACTTTAACTGTGACAGTTGGAGCCATGCTGATATTGGCTACAATCGCAGCGTTCGCTCTTTGGTTTGGTGCTGAGGGTATTGTTAGTATATTTACTAAATTAGATAATACACAACAGTTGACAGGGGTAAAAGCTTTACAGATTGGTGGATTAGTATTGTGGTCGCGATTACTTCAACAGGTTTTAGTTGGTGTGGAGCAAGCATATCAGCGCTATGGTTTGATGAATCTGCTAAATACGATTCAGTCTGCACTAATTACACTGGGAATGTTAGTGATAGCTTACAGAGGAGGACGGACAATAGCATTGATGCAGTGGCAAGCTGTTGCTGCTGTAGCAGTTTTGTTAAGCCATGCCTGGGTGGTGCAATCATTACTTAAAACTGTAAATCTCCACCTGGCTTGGAGTAAAGATAAAGGACTTGCAGTAGGACGCTATAGCGTAATGATTTGGTTGAGTTCTTTGGGAAGCGCACTTTTTGCAAGAGGAGATCGTATAATTGTAGGAAGTTTGCTAGGGACTCAAAGTTTAGGGGTTTATGCGGCGATAACTGATATTACAACACAAATTAATGTACTTTCTTCATTACCTGTACAACCTTTAGTTCCTGCGGTCAGCCATTTAATCCAAAATATAAATAATGAACAAACAAAACAAAACATTAAGCAAGCTATTCAGTTGAATGGTCTCGTTGCTCTTGGTTTAGGAGGTATATTAATAACACTTTCCCCATTGATATGTAGCTTAATTTTCACAAATGTAATAGATATTAAATACATATTTTTATTTTGTATTTCTACGGTAATTTATTCACTTTATTCTCTCAATGCTGTTGGTTACTATATCCTACTTGGCATAGGTGCAGCTAATATTTGTGCTATTGTAGTAGCAGCTAGTGGCTCTTTATCTCTCATAATGATTGCGTTGGGGGCATATAATTTTGGTTTGATCGGAGCAATCTGTGGAAATTTCCCTTATTTATTCACAAATCTGCTATTGTTAATGGGAGTTAAGCACTTTTGTATTCCTCAAAATACAGTGATAAAATGGTTAAAGTTCCCTTTATTGTTTTTCTGCATTGTTGTGTGTCTACATTATTTTATACCTTATAGCGAGTTCCTAAGATTAGGATATGCTATACTACAAAGCTGTATTTTGTTGATTTGGTTCACCGCAAACAACAAGGATTTTTTCACAAAAAAAATATTTAAAAGTGAGGTCTAATTATGAACTGTGTTTACTGCAAGGGATATCTTAAAGAATTTAGTGTCCGAAATGTCCGAAACGACCCAAACACTAAATCTATAAAAGAGCATGTGCTTATGTTAAATTCTTCTGATTTAAAGAATATGCTTCCATCAATGACTCATGGTAAATGTGTTAGTTGTGGTTCTATTATCGCTACTGATAATAGAATGAAAAGTGAAGAATTATTACTAAGCATGTACAATGATCTTCCAAAAGATTATTGGCAAGAACTCGAAACAGAAAAAAGTAATTCTTTTTTTGTTGAATTGGGGAATCTTCTCAATCCGAATCAAGATAATATTATGTCTATCTGTGACGTTGGTTGCGGTGATGGTAAATTCTTGGATTGTATCAGCGAATCTTGGCAAAAATTTGGTGTAGAGCCAGGTAAAGCTAGTGAAAATATGATAAATCATGAAAAGATTACTTACTTTAATGGAACTTTAGATAAAAGCCCATTTAGGAAGCATTCAATGGACATCATTACGTACATAGATGTTTTTGAACATTTAGCTGATCCTATAAAAGAGATAAAAATAGCAAAAGAATTTTTATCCCCAAATGGTAAGATAGTGATATTTACAGGTAATGCTAATAGCATATACTCAAGAATGTCTGGAAAAAACTGGATATATCTTGCTTATGTCGGTCATATTGCAGTTGCTTCTGAAAAAGGTCTAATAAATGCTTTAAATTCATGCGGTCTTAATAAGATAGATGTATTAAACGTAAATCATCATTCTTCTGTGACTTTTCCAAAGTGGCTGTTTTATTTACTTGCTAGTAAGTTGTTAGGCAATCGAGGTAATATACCATTATTCAATGACCATATGATTGTGATTGCAAGTGTTTGAAATATTAAATTTTGAAGTATGGATATTTTAAAGTTCGTGGGTTTGGGATAGAATTGTCGAGTTAATCCATTCGTGTATTCGTTCAATCCACGCTTCCATAAATGATATAGCTTTGAAAAGAAACATTCTAATTTCAAGCTTTCAGATAGCTTCTGATGTCCACAGAATTCTCCTTCATTATCAATCTCAAGCCTCATAAACGTCTCTTTTTTCAACGTGGCTTTCAGGCTCTATCCCTTATGAAACAAGCTGTTTAGCCGCCTTGTCACCCGTTAAAGCTCTATGGTCGTAGCACTGACACTCTTGAATCTTTCCTTTTTTATGACTTTATGGAAATCTCCAGCATCCCAGAATATTTGAAAAAAAAATCTTATCCTGAACGTATAGAAGGCGGACTTAGAGAGATTAATAGTAATCGCAAGGACGAAAATCACCAACATAATCAACCATTAGTTACGATTATAACCGTTGTGTTTAATGGAGAAGAATATATAGAATCTACAATTAAAAGTGTAATTAATCAAACACATGAAAACATAGAATATTTGGTGATAGATGGTGGAAGCAATGATGGCACTTTAGAAATACTTAAAAAGTATTCAGCCCATATTGATTACTGGCTTAGTGAACCAGATAATGGGATTTATGATGCTATGAATAAAGGTATAGCCTTGTCTTCTGGTGATATTATAGGGTTGCTTAATGCAGGTGATACATATCTACCAAATGCACTTTCATTGTTAGTTGAACAATTTGTTCCTAGCGATAATTTATCCATTTATTATGGTGATATTTACCTTGGCTACACAGATGCGAATATTACTATAAAATCTTCTGCAAGTATTGATAGGTTAAAATACTCAATGACTATTTGTCATCAAGCTATATTCATTACGAAGCATACATACTTAAATCAAGGACTATATAATCTTAATTACAAATATGCTTCAGATTACGCTTACGTATTCTCTTTGTTACTAATTGGTGCTGAATTTCATTACTTAGGTGGCGTAGTGGCATATTATCAAACTGGAGGAGTAAGCGATAATAAAATTTTTAATTTGAAATTAGAGTACATCAAAATTCATCGGAATTTAAAAAGTCCATTTTTGTATCGTGCATTAATTTTATACATTCAAGAGTTACTTTCATACTATTTCTATAAGATAGTAGGATATTTTTTCGGAAAGCAAAAAGGCGCAGAGTTCAGAAAAAAACGTTTAATAAATAAATATCAGACACACATACTACAAAATCAAGAGGTTAAATCTAAATGAATAAATTAATAAATACCCCAATTTTACTTTCGCTTATTGTACCCGTGGTAAAGCCTGAATTGTTTTTAGAAAAACTATTTATTTCTCTTAGCAATTTGAAGCATGAACAAATCGAACTAGTCTTGATTAACCAATCAGGGAAAGAAATAGATATACTTAGAAAAATTCTCAATATTAAATTAGTTGAGTATGTGCGAAATAGCTTAATTCCTGCTGCTGAAGCAAGAAATCTTGGAGCATCACTAGCATCCGGTGAATATCTCTTTTTTTTGGATGATGACGCTTTTATCTACTCTAACATAATATCCCTAGAAGAACTGATTATTAGTTTGCCAAATGGGCCAAATCTGCTGGTACCTCAACGAGGAGAGGTAATAGATGGCTGCTATATTTCTCACTGGCCACAGAATACATCGAAAATAACGTATAGAAATTTTTCAAGATTTATAATTGAATGGAACTTAATTATAAAAAAAGAGCTATTTTTGCAATTAGGCGGTTTCAATGATATGGGTCCTGGTTCACATCATGCATGTCAATGTGGGGAAGCTTTTGTTCTAACTTCAAAAATCATAGTGACTGGCCAATCAATCAAGCTATGTCCTAACATTAAAGTTGCACATCCTGGACTATTTGAAAAGGCTAAAAACACTAAAAATGCTCTTGCTTATGCTTATGCTACAGGATTTGCAATTGGAATTGGATTAAATTATTTTAATTTTATCGCTAAAATTTATTGGATTAATAGGGGAATTTTCTCTGCTTTTTATGAACTATTGAGACATAGTAAAAATCAAATTAAACTAGTTGAGAATGTTAATTTATTTATATATAGGTTAGCTATATTGAAATGTAAAATTTTGGGTTTAATTGATGCTGTTACTAAGAGTAAGCCCCGGTCTTTAATATGGTTAGATGCAGAAGCAAAAAAAATAATAAATTAGTGATAGTGAAAAATGAACGATTTTATATTCGATTGGATATGGTTGTATACACAAATTTTGTTACTAATTATTCTAATAATTCGAGAGCTTGTTCAAAATCATAACCGTAACTTATATGTTGTATTTATATCAGCAACAATGTTGACTTTGGTTCAAGGTCAAGCATGGTGGTTATTAAGTCAATTCCAAAATGGAGATTCGGATATTGTACATTTGTATCAGTTATTGAGCTTGGAAAGCACACGATTAGCAAATTTATATGCAGGTTTATGTACTATTAGCCTATTCATAACTTATACATGGATGGCAAGGCATAAATTTAAAAACAAAGGCTTTTTAAATTCAGAAGTAGTTGTTTTTTCAATCAAAAATACTAACTCCCTCGTGTCATACATAGTGATAGCCCTTTGGGTTACGGTCTTTGGTGGAATTTTAATACTTCTGCTAGGTGGGTTACAAGCAGCTATAGATAATCCAGGAAATTCTGTTGGAGGACAGACTTTCCTTCTAATTGGTGTTAGTTTGGGTAAAATGCCTTTACTATACAAATTATCTCTTAAACAAAGGCTGAATAGAGTTGATATCCTAACATTTGGCTTTACTTTCTTGCTGACCTTAATCAATTCCCGTTTTTTAGCAACTTTCATGCTTGTTCAAGTCCTATTAATATTCAACTACTGCTGGAAACAAATTCCACGCCGTTGGATTATTGCTAGTAGTTTTGTTTTCATATTTATCTTTATAATTTATGGACTGTATAGAGATAACAGTGCAATAAATTATAATTTAAGTTTATTTGAAAGGTTAGAAGAAATCTCGAGTCGTTTGAATCAGCAAGACAGTCCAATTGAATGGTTTTACCGTACCAATGTTGAGGTTTTTGCGGGCTTAGCAGGCATTTTAACTTATGAAAATAACGTAGGAGGTATTAACAGTGATTTCGGTTTATCTAATCTAAGCTTATTCACGCAATTTATTCCAAATATGATTCGCAATGACCCATATCTAGTAGGTCCGTTAACAGATTTCTTGAAGTCATTGTATCCATACCCTGAAGGTTCAGTTGTTCCATCAGGACTTGAAACTTTTTATGCTCATTTTGGTGTATTTGGACTAATACTTTTAGGCATATTGTTAGGATATTTATCCTACTTTTTGCATATGAAAATGCTTTATCAAAATGATGATACTTTGAAAGTATCTTTACTATCAGTACAATTAATTAATATAGTCCGAACTATGCTTTCTAATGTTCTATTTTTTGGATTAGCAGATTGGACTATGCTTTTCGCTTATAGACTGATATTAAATTTTGGAAAAAAGCAAGATAAGCGAGCAGATTACAAGAGTTATTAGGTTGTTTATTTGATGACAACGAAATTGTTCTTTTATACAAGGAATTGTAAAATGATTAAAAGCTTTGAATCAGACTGTCAATATATCATTAATTCAGCACATAATTTTGCAGTCAAAAATCCAGATTTTACAGGTTCTCTTTGGTTTCTGCTAAAGAGGTTTATCGATAAATTATGGTGGGTTATAGGCTATAAGCCTTAATTATGCTGGATTATTACTTTGCATCAACACCATAATTTATTTCAACATGAAATAGTCATTAACCCTACCTGCTATTTACGATTACGTCAAGACTGAAGGAGTACCTTTAATTGATTATTGGAATTGATACCCGCTTTGCACTCAAAAAGCGTAGGGGAATAGGCAACTATACCCTCAATTTATTGCAATCTTTAGCAAAAATAGATCAGGAAAATCAGTATTTTCTTTATACAGATCAACCTGATTCTGAAAATATTTTACCAAAAGCTGCAAATTTTGAAGTTAGAATCCTAGTCCCAGCCAATTATTTACTATGGGAACAGCTAGTTCTGCCA
The DNA here is from genome assembly GCF_009711925.1 of Dolichospermum sp. UHCC 0352. Taxonomy (NCBI): domain Bacteria; kingdom Bacillati; phylum Cyanobacteriota; class Cyanophyceae; order Nostocales; family Aphanizomenonaceae; genus Dolichospermum; species Dolichospermum sp. UHCC 0352. The sequence continues at coordinate 30,282 of NZ_VIKY01000139.1, forward strand.
AGACAAGCAATTAAAGATGGTATAGACGTACTTCATTGCACTGCTAACACATCTCCAGTTTTTCTAAAAAAAAGTACAAAACTGATAGTCACTATTCATGATGTGATGTATCTGAAAGATTCCGTACTATTGCCAAAGTCAAATGTTGCTTATCAAAGACTAGGTAGGATATACAGAAGTGCTATTGTCAGCAAAACTATTAGAAATGCTACTAAAGTGATTACAGTTTCTAACTTTTCTAAAAGCGATATTCTGCATCACTTTCCCAGTCTTCAAACAAGCTCAATTATAACTACCTATGAAGCACCGGATGCTGCATTTAGGATACTTGACAGGGGAAACGCATCTAAAATTATCAAGAATAGTTTTAATCTATCTGGAAAGTATTTATTAACTTTAGGTGGTACAGATCCACGAAAAAACACAAAATTAGTTATTAGAGCTTTTTCAAAGCTAAAGCAAACGAAAAACATTGATGAAAAGTTAGTTATCGTAGGAATTCCGAACTGGAAGCAGTCTGAATTTTATGATCTTGTGTGTTTACTTGAATATGGAAATGATGTTATTTTTACTGACTATGTTACTCAGGAGGAATTAGTATGTCTCTATAATTGTGCAACATTATTTATCTATCCTTCTTTATACGAAGGCTTTGGTATCCCACCCTTAGAATCAATGGTTTGTGGTACTCCAGTTATTACCTCTAATACAACATCTATTCCTGAAATTGTTGGAGATGCCGCTTTGCAAGTAGACCCCACCAATCAAGAAGAACTTGAAACAGCAGTATATAAATTATTGATTGACAGTTCTTTAAGAAATAACTTAATTCAGCGTGGATTAGCAAGAGCAAAGCAATTTTCTTGGCAAAGAATGGCTGAAGAGACTCTAGATATCTATAAATCTATTATTGCTTATGATAATAACTCATGAAAATACTTTTTGTTACTCCGAGATTTCCTTACCCCTTGTTACAAGGAGACCAACTGATACTCTATCATCGTCTTCGTATCTTAAGTCAGCGACATGAAATTACATTGTTGACCCTTTATCATAGTTCGTGGGAACTAGAAAATATTGATCAGATACGTCCTTACTGTAAAGCAATATATACTGTTCCTCTTCCTAAATGGCAATCACTTATCAATGTAGGAAAAGGTTTATTTACTTCACAATTACCTCTTCAAGCTTGCTACTACTCTTCTAGTAGGTTTCAGCAACAGCTAGATTCAATTTTAGCAGCCAACAACTTTGATATAGTTCATGCTTTTATGATGAGGATAGCCCCTTATTTTCATCATATACACACCCCTAAAATTATAGAACTGATTGACTCGATGCAACTAAATTTAGAGCGTCGTGTAGTGTTGGAATCTTTTCCTCGACGCTGGATTTTTCAGGAGGAACTTCAACGAGTCATCCGCTACGAACGTGATTTGCCTAACTTATTTAATAAGTTAGTAGTTGTATCTGAAAAAGATGCACAACTAATTCCTAGTGACCGAGTGAAAGTTATCCCAAATGGGATAGATACTGATTTTTTTAGTCTACAACAACAATCTCCAATAGATCCAACTCTAATTTTCTCTGGAAATATGAGTTATGCACCTAATATTCATGCTGTTAAGTGGTTTGTTGAACTTTGTCTACCAATAATTCAACAAACAGTTCCTAATGTTTCTCTTATAATTGCTGGAGCAAAACCTTCTAGAGAAGTTCGCAGTTTAGCGCGAAAAGAAGGAGTTATAGTGACTGGTTTTGTAGAGTCTATGCCAGAAACTCTGAAACAGGCAAAGGTTGCGATCGCTCCTATGCAATCAGGATCAGGTATGCAAAACAAAATTTTGGAAGCAATGGCTTCTGGACTACCTGTAGTCACTACAACATTAGGACTTGGTTCTCTGAGTGCAAAACCTGACAAGGAAATTTTGATAGCAGATAGTCCAGAAGATTTTGCGAAAGCTACGATTACTCTGCTACAAAACTCTGATCTAGCTAGAGAGATTAGAAATCTTGCAAGACAATTTGTTGTGAATAAATATAGCTGGGAATTTTCAGCTAACCAAGTTGAAAACCTGTACAATCAGATAATCATTGATAGAGGCAGATAAACTGAAGTTTTCAAACTATCAAGAAAACAACAGCCGCGCAAGTACCCAAACGGCAAGTGGAAGAATTAGCGCAAACAATTGCCAGAGACTTTAATGAGTTCTATGAATACCAGCAATCACAATCACAGCAATTAGAACAGACAGGAGAAATCATCGTCATCAGTGCCGATGGCAAGGGTGTAATCATGGGTCGAGAAGATTTACGCCCCAGTACCCAAAAACGAGCAATTGCTAGTCAAAGGAAACTAGAAAAACGATTGACCAAAGGGGAAAAGCGTAACTCAAAGCGGATGGCAACGGTAGCTGCTGTTTATACTATCAAACCATTTATTCGTACCGCCGAACAAATTATCAACCCCAAGGAATTTCCCCAGAGCCAACGTCCTCGTCCTGAAGTCAAGCGCGTTTGGGCTTCTTTAGTCAAAGAACCGGAAACGGTGATTTCTGAGGCGTTTGATGAGGCATTGCACCGTGATCCAAATCAACAAAAACACTGGGTGGCATTAGTTGATGGCAATAAGACACAATTACGTCTTCTCAAACAATTGTCTCGAAAACACAATATTAAGCTGACAATTGTTCTTGATATTATAAGGAAGAACGCCGAAAACCCTTGAAAATGTGGCTGACTCAGGAAGCCACATTTGGGCCAAAGGTGTCTCTCAAGCTCGTTGCTCTACTACTCCACCACCAATACCAATGGTTGTTTGATCTCCTGCTTTTAACTTTGTTGGGTTAAACTGGCAAGATTACGTTGTTGTTGATCCTGCTTTTTACCGACCAGATGAATCAGTGCAATTAGTGGGTAATATTGATAAAATTCACAACCAATTAGGTTGGAAACCCCAATATTCCTTATTTTTTTAGAGGAAGATATTAAATTTCTCTTTTTTTAGGCTTTTTCTTAGCAGTGTAACTATTGTTTCTTGGTTTAATTTGGAAACAAAAATGGTTTAATAGATAAAATCATCCGTTCTAACTCAGGTTTATTATGTATGAGAAGACAATGTTCCCATAATTTATGATTGTTTTCCGCGCAATCTGTAGCCAGAGATTCTCCAATAGTCTCAAAATTCTTTTGAATATCCCTTTTAAGACTCTCTGGATTAGATTGTACACCTAAAACAAATACTCTATTTTTTATATCATCTGGAATATAACTTTCTACAAAATTTAATCTATCTTCACATTCATCAAAATCAATAATTAATAGGATGTTTCTCTGTGGATATTGTCGCATAGCTTTGATATGATCATTTGTGAATTTATCTACAGCTTTTTTCCAACCATCAGCAATTGGTAGGATTTGAATAGCCCGATTATTCACATTCAAATTTTGAATAAATCCATTAACAATCTGACGATTAGCATCATCTTCAGGTAAAATTAACAAATGTGGTTTATTCTTATTTATACTCATAATTCTATATCACCACAAATCAAAGAATTAATCAAATCGCCAGTAACAGGTATATCACTAAGCAATCTAATTAAAGTTGGTTCTAAGTGACTTTTTCTATCCAGAATAAAAGTGTTTTCATTGGAGAATTTTCTAATTGCTTCAGGATTATGAGAAGTTACTAAAATTTGGCCACTATCCTTAAATGAACGTCTCAGAGATGTGATAAAATGACCTACTTCTGAGATAGAGAGATAGTTGTCAGGTTCATCCCAAAAGCAAAAAACTGACCCATAGAATTTATTAGCTGCTAATACCACAGCACAAAGAAAAAAGCATTTTTCACCATCAGATAAATCTTGAAAGTTAACATTCAAGGTTGCATTATTTTCAGCAAATCTCACAATTAAACTTTTGAACTCTTTACCGATAAGTTCATTCAAGAAATCTTGAAAATCGGGCATAACTTCCCGTAAATATTTATCAACGTCTCTATAGGCCGCAGGATATCTACCAAGTAAACCAGAAAACCATTCCCCAATATTTGCACCATCTCTGTTTGGTTGTAAAGTTTCTCCGTGGGAATCTCCAGTCATTAAACTAGGAATTGGTGCTAGAATAATTATATGAGCCAGCCAATTTTTGAAAGTATGAAGTGGATCTGTTTCTGATTGCTCCTGAATAACTGGAAGGGCTACTAAATGCCAATCTACTAAAAACTGAGATTCACGATTTTGTGAACTACTATAAATAGTAACTTGTGCTTCTTTCCGAGAGTAAATTGGATTTCCTGCAACTAAAAGTTGTTCTTCAAAAACTCGCAATTCTTTAAATTTTTCTGGCAACTCTAAGGCCAGGACGTATTTATATAATTTCTCCTCAAGTAATACTTCTATTTCCAAGCGAATGGGAACATCATACCTGCCACGAGTAAAATCTTTAGACTTGACAAGTTGACCAACTCTATTTATGCCTCTACCAATAGATTGAAATACCTCTAATGCGGTTGCAATAGTTGATTTACCTGTGCCATTTTTTCCAATCAAGAGAGCAGATGACATCTCCTTCATTGTTAATTCAAAGTTTTCTAAACACCTGAAGTTGTGTACATATAGTCTTTGGAGCATAATCAAATAATTTCCCGGAATGGCAAGTGAAATAACTTTTTGGTGAGATATACCAATTATAGGTTCAGATACCTGACTTCGTAGAAAAATCAGGGTTTTAGCTTAACCATGAGTGGTTATCACTAACTTATTCTCAATGTCTGCAACAAGTCTATCTAGATATCCTCAATTTTCCAAATCCGACAAAGAAAAATGCACCTATTCTATTTTGAGACACCATCAGCCAAAACCTTGCACTTTTCGACAACAAAAAAACCTGAAACCCTTATCTGTTATTCCTTCTAATCTTATTCAGCAAGCCCTAACTAAAATCCGCAGTACCTCAAAAAAAGATAGGTACTGCGGAATAAAAATTTTGATTTATTTCAAATACAGTCACAAATTTTAGACATTTTGGGCAGCAGGTAAACTATCGGTTGCAACTTCCGAACGAGGAAAAGTAGGTAAATCAATACCGCCATGATTGGTGTAGCGGTTCTTGAGTGCTAAACGATAACTCACACTTTGCAATTCGGCTTGCAATTGGCGATTTTCTCGTTGTAGGATTGTTACCTTGTCTCGCACTGGTGTCATGCGTTCCTCAAACTTACGACGGTAAATCTGGGGTAATTCCTGTACTACCTGCTCTAACATTCGACTACGATCAGTTAGTTCTTGTACAGACTGTCGTAATTGGTAAATCTCCGTATCACGATTCGTAATTTGATCTTGATAGAACGTCACCTGCTGTTCGACGGCTTGGATTTGATCTCTTAAAGCCTGCAATTGACTCAAATCTATCTCTGGCTCAGATTTTGGCGGTGTAAAGTTAGTATTACCCTTAACTAGCCGGAATAGTTCTTGAGATAACTGTTGAACTAATTGATCTCGCAGTTGCAAGTCTTGGCGCAACTGCGAGATTTCGGTGGACAGTTCTTGGATGTTTGGTATATCAGATTGGCTCACAGTCACTTAAAGCTCTTACTTAATATATATAGTTAATTTTTCACTTGCGCCGATTATATCACATAGGTCGCAGTTCGAGTGAAATAATTGAGCGATTTTTAGTAATTTCCTGATGTCGCAGTATGACGCAGGCCATACTGCTGAACTGCTAAGAGACTTCCAATTAAAGAAATATCCAAAATTTCTTGTAGTGCGGGCATACTTCGACCCTTCGACAGGCTCAGGGCATCGCAAGCTCAGTACAAGTCTTGCCCGCTAATAATACAAGAACGATACCACAAACTTGGACAGCGAAGCCCTGCTGCAAGCAGTTCATCTTTTTTGTGGAGTTATCTAACTAATAACCTCGGAAAACGCGGTTATTAAGCTGCTACAACTTCTTCTGGTTTTTCTTTGTGAACTTCTTGCTTGACTGTCATATAGCGAATCACTTCTTCACTCAATCGCATTGCGCGTTCCATGATAGCAATTACAGTTCCAGGACCTGTGTAGTTGAGTTGAACATAAACGCCATCACGATGCTTTTGAATTTCATAGGCCAGACGACGCTTACCACGGTTTTGAATTTCAATATTCTCAGCACCGTGTTCACGAATTAAGTTTTCGTATTTGGCGATTTGTTGTACTACTTGCTCATCTCCCAAGTCAGGACGCAAAATGTACATGGTTTCGTAAACTGTGGTCATGTTTTTTAATTCACCTTATGGACAATGGCTGAAGAGGTATTAATTTATACAAATATTGCTATGGGCGATACTTTAATTGATTAACATCTCAAGCAACAAGGAATTTTGACAATTTTTTAGTTATTCTACAGTAGCACAATTTTGAGCAGGATTTGTCCACTGGTTAATAGTTTGTTAATTAAGGTCATAAGATTTTCAATATTTATCATATAATCTTACAAGTTTTTAATGGCAATCATTAAGCACATTCTGCTGGAACAAAGTATATTCAAGGATATTTGTCAAAGTTATGGCGCAGCGATATGTGCGAGTTCAAAGTCAAGAAGGGAAAATTTACTATGGGTTACTCCAGCTTTCTCAGAATGTAGAAGTGCTGGATGCTCCACCTTGGTTGGATGGTCAACCTACGGATTTAATCCTGCCATCCAATTCTTACAAGATTCTAGCCCCCTGTGCGCCTTCAAAAATTGTGGGTGTAGGCAAGAATTATGCTGATCATGCGGCGGAAATGGGAACACCTGTACCCGCTGAACCGCTAATTTTTTTCAAACCGCCTACATCTGTGATTGCGTCAGAAAGAGAAATTAAGTATCCTCATCAGTCTCAACGGGTAGACTATGAAGGAGAATTGGCTTTGGTGATTGGCGATCGCACAAGTGATTGTACCCCAGCCCAAGCCCAAAGTAAAATTTGGGGTTATACCATTGCCAATGATGTTACAGCCAGGGATTTACAAAAAAAAGACCCCCAATGGACAAGAGCCAAAGGTTTTGATACTTTTTGTCCTTTGGGACCTTGGATTGTCCGAGAATTAAACCCAGGAGCGAGATTACAGACGTTTCTGAATGATAATCCCCATCCAGTCCAATCTACTTGTATTGATCAAATGGTATTTTCCCCAGATTTTTTGGTGTCTTATATCAGTCAAGTGATGACCTTATTACCTGGGGATATAATATTAACTGGTACACCAATGGGGGTAGGAGCTTTGCAAATAGGCGATCGCATCCGTGTAGAAATTGAAGGAATTGGTCGCCTAGAAAACACAGTTGTGGAGCGTTAACTGTTAGCGTACTTGCATATGTACTGCATCGGAAATCGCGGGAATTTCCGCATACTTACCCATTAATGACTGAGCAACGGAATAAACAACTGCTGCTACTATCCCCATGAAAATGGTTGTATAAAGTGTTTGCATAGCAAATCCACTACCAGGAACTAATTTCACAATATCGGTCAAGATGCTACATAAAAAGATCACAATATCGAGAATGATGGCTTGCATCGTGTTAAAACGAATAAAATGATTAATTTTCTCGTTTCTGACCACCAACAGCCACAAAGCAAAGAAAATAATCATTCCCGCATAACGGACACCATAGTAAATTCTTAATAGTGGCAACAGGGGCAAAAATATCAGTCCTAAAAGTGGAAAATCATTCATTAAAAACTGACCGAAAGCAAATACCTCAATCAAAGGCAGTAGATAAGGTAAACAGGCAAAAATTCGATCAGGGAAAGTTGTAGACCCGCGCCAAGACATTTTGTGTTCTCCTGTGGCTAAATTTTAACAGCTATTGAGCTTAGGATAACGCAGATGCTTGACCTTGCTGACAAATCACCAAATAGAACGAAAGGCACGGAAGCCACTTGGCAATAGATGCGTGGAGGAAGTGCCAACGGCGAATTTATTCGCCGTGACATGATAGAATTAATTAGCAAGTAGGAATAACCATCAACGCCAAGAAGTGTTTTATTAAGGAGAAACCCCTGATTTATCTCGTCTCGGCATAGCCGTAGCCTGGGTAAACAAGCAATGGTAAATCATGGAGCGTTTAACATTAAAAATTGATGGACTCACAAAAGCAGCAAAAAAAAATCAAAAGTAAGCGCAATTGCAATACCTGTCGTACTGGTAGTTGCCTTGAGCGTCTAGGAGGATAATTGACTATCCTTTTTAAGCAGGTCTTAAAGAATCTGCGTGTCTTTAGACCGCAGAGTATCAACATTATTCTACATTGGCGACACGAAAGCCCATGACACACTCGTATTGATCTGGCTGTTGTTCCGTAAACTTACTAATTGCTTGACCACAGCGCAGTTTACCTCCACCCCAGCGAGGTTGTCCACTACCATTTGCTAGTAAACAAGACTGACAGACCTTTTCAGAGCTAAGGATTTGATTGTCCATTACAATGACTAACATCTCAACCCCTCCTTGTTCCAAATAGAGTCAGGAATGTAATCTAATGTTGGGTTACACTGTCGCTTCACCCAACCTACAAAGAATTGTAAGTTAATAAATCCACGTTCCTAACTAGATAATCTAGGTTTATTGTATCTTATATATCTTAGATTTTTGTAAGTTTGAGTACAAAATAATACATAAATTCAGGCTACCACGTTGATGAAAGTCAGTAATTCTTAAATAATGACGTTCCCAGTTCTCAAAGCTTTTCAGTCTAAATCCTATAATAAACAAGTTGCCTGATTTCTAACTTTGGTAATAGGTTTAACCGCAATCTCGATTTTCGTCAACTGCCATAAGGATAATAAACGTGACAAAAACTAATTCAGACCTGTTAAAAAACTCTGATCCTGCTATTAATGAACTAATTAACCAAGAATTACAGCGTCAACGAGACCACTTGGAATTAATTGCGAGTGAAAACTTTACCTCCGCTGCTGTATTAGCTGCTCAAGGTTCAGTATTAACCAACAAATACGCTGAAGGATTACCAGGTAAACGCTATTATGGCGGTTGTGAGTTTGTTGACGAAATTGAACAAATAGCCATTGACCGGGCTAAACAGCTATTTGGTGCGGCTCATGCCAATGTTCAACCCCATTCCGGCGCACAGGCTAATTTTGCCGTCTTCCTAACCCTGCTGCAACCAGGGGACACAATTATGGGTATGGACTTATCCCATGGAGGACACCTTACCCACGGTTCACCAGTGAACGTTTCTGGTAAATGGTTCCAAGTCCGTCATTATGGCGTAAGTAAAGAAACTGAACAATTAGACTATGACCAAATTCGTGATTTAGCTATCAAAGAACGGCCTAAACTCTTGATTTGTGGTTATTCAGCCTATCCTCGGATTATTGACTTTCAAAAGTTCCGCAGTATTGCTGATGAAGTTGGCGCGTACTTACTCGCAGATATTGCTCACATTGCTGGTTTAGTGGCGACTGGTCATCATCCCAACCCCCTGCCTTATTGTGATGTTGTCACAACTACAACTCATAAAACCTTACGTGGACCTCGCGGCGGCTTGATTTTGACTCGTGATGCAGAATTGGGTAAAAAGCTGGATAAATCAGTTTTCCCCGGTACTCAAGGTGGACCACTAGAACACGTGATTGCTGGTAAAGCTGTGGCTTTTGGTGAAGCTCTTAAACCTGAGTTTACAACTTATTCTGGCCAAGTGATTGAAAATGCCCGCGCTTTGGCTACTCAATTGCAAAACAGAGGATTCAAATTAGTGTCTAATGGCACGGATAATCACTTAATGTTAGTAGATTTACGTTCTATTGCCATGACTGGGAAGAAGGGAGATCAACTAGTCAGCACTGTTAATATTACCGCCAATAAGAATACAGTTCCTTTTGATACTGAATCACCTTTTATTACCAGTGGTTTAAGATTGGGTTCTCCCGCTATGACTACTAGGGGTTTAGGTGTGGCAGAATTTACGGAAATTGGCAATATTATTGCTGATCGTTTACTTTCTCCAGATGCGGATACAGTCACTAAAGATTGTTTGATGCGAGTGGCGGCATTGTGCGATCGCTTCCCATTATATCCTCACTTGGAAATTCCTGTACCAGCCCTAGCTTAATAAACTTTGGATTTTGGGTTATTGATACTGATCCAAAATCCAAAATTTGGTTTTTAAACCGACTATTTTTGCTTTATTTGTTCTATCGCACTGGACAGGGTAAGTAGGTGAACACAATAAAACCAATCTGTGTAAAGAAAAGTAAAATCGCCCAAACCCTCTTCACTCTTGCCTCTTGCCTCTTGCCTTGCCATAACGACAATTTTTAATGCTAACCTACTTAGTTATTGCATTCTATCAATTGTCCGATATTGAATTGCTTCGGCTACGTGCTGGGGTTTAAGGTTTTCATCTGCTGCTAAATCTGCTATAGTTCGTGCTACTTTAAGAATGCGATCGCTTGCTCTTGCTGATAACCCTAATTTCCTAATTGCTGCTTCTAATAAAGTCCGACTAGCATCATCTAAATTACACCATTTTTGTAAATGACGACTTTGCATTTGAGCATTACATTGTAAATCTTCTTCTTTTTGAAATCGAATCATAGCCAATTCTCGTGCTTTTTTCACTCTTTCTGCTACAGATTTTGACGCTTCTCCCGTTGGTTGTTGAGTAATTTCTTCGGGTTTCAAACGATTTACTGCTACTTGCAAATCAATTCTATCCATTAATGGTCCAGACAATTTTGCCCAATATTGTTCCCGTTGTCGAGGTGAACAAGTACATCCTTGAATTGTATCACCATAATAACCGCAAGGACAGGGATTTGTACTGGCTACTAATGTAAATTGTGCCGGAAAAGTGACAGATTGTTTAGTTCTAGAAATTGTCACAAAACCATCTTCCAAAGGTTGACGCAGAAACTCCAAAACATCTCTTTTAAATTCTGTTAATTCATCTAAAAAAAGTACACCTCTGTGAGATAATGAAATTTCGCCAGGACGAGGAAAAGTACCACCACCAACTAAAGATGGACCAGATGCAGAATGGTGGGGACTTCTAAAAGGTCTTTCTCTAACTAATGAACCTCGATTTTTCAACAATCCAGCCACAGAATGAATGCGTGTTACTTCCAAAGATTCAGGAAAACTTAAAGGTGGTAAAATTCCCGATAAACGCCTTGCTAACATCGTTTTTCCGCTTCCTGGTGGTCCAACGAAAATCAAATTGTGTCCTCCCGCAGCCGCAATTTCTAAAGCCCTGCGGGCGTGCGCTTGTCCTTTGACATCTTGCAAATCTGCTAAATTTAAAGATGTTTCTTGGGTAGTTTCTACTGCTTTATTTAACTGGACAGGTTGATATTTTTTAGGATTATTTAATAAGTCCACTACATCAGCAATATCTTTACAACCATAAACCATTAAACCTTCAACAACAGCAGCTTCTTGGGCATTATCAGCAGGAACAACTAAACCTGTAATTCCCATCTTTTTTGCAGTTGCAGCAATAGGTAAAACACCAGCAACAGGACGCAAACTACCATCTAAAGAAACTTCCCCCAAAAATAAAAAATCTCCTAACAAATCGGCGTTAACTTGTTCAGAAGCTGCTAAAATTCCCACACTAATCGGTAAATCAAACGCGGGTCCCTCTTTTCGTAAGTCTGCGGGAGTTAGGTTAATGACAATCTTTCGGATGGGAAAAGCAAAACCCGCATTTTTTAAAGTTGCTTTTACCCGTTCTTTAGATTCTTGAATTGCGGAATCTGGTAAACCTAAAATCACAATTCCCGGTAAACCACCAGAAACATCAACTTCCACACCCACTTTTACAGCGTCAATCCCGATGATAGATGCACTCCAAACTCTAGCCAGCATTTTTTATATATCAATAAACCTTGATCATATCAAAGCAGATTTGTGGGTATATTAACAATGAGTGAAATCACCCAAGAGGATTGTTAATATAATAATAGCAGCTAAAGATGCAGGTGAATTATGGTTCAAGCATTAACAAAATTATTAACCTTTGCACAATTCATCCTTGAATACGGTAACAACCCCCGCTATGAACTTGCAGACGCAGAATTGATTGATATGGAACCAACTGGACCACATGAAGCCGTGGGTGGTAAACTGGCAACCAAACTGGGTATTGCTATTACTCATGCTGAACTTCCCTGGTTTATTCCTCGCACCTGTCTAATCCGTCCTTTTGCAGAAACAGCCACAGCCCGCCGTCCTGATATTGTAGTATTAGATGAAACTGTACTTGACGATGAGCCTTTTTGGGAACATGAACCAGTGATTGCTTTAGGAAAATCTATTAAGTTAGTTGTGGAAGTTGTTAGCAGTAATTGGGAAACTGATTATGCGCGTAAAGTTGAAGAATACGCTTTATTAGGAATTCCTGAATATTGGATTGTTGATTATCGGGGATTGGGTGGCGTTGTTTTTATTGGTAAACCAAAACAACCTACATTTACAGTTTGTCAACTAATTGGAGAAGATTATAGTCAGCAAAAATATCGGTTAGGAGAATTTATTAAATCTCCTCTTTTACCCTCGCTGCAACTGCGGTTAGATGATGTGATGCCACGATAATTGATTTAGAATAATTACAATTCACTTAACTCAAACGATAATGGTTCAAACTCCCACTAAACTCCTAACCTTAGATGAATTTCTCAAACAGCCAGAAACCAAACCAGCCAGCGAATTTATAGACGGTAAAATTATCCAAAAACCTATGCCTCAAGGAAAACACAGCACGGTGCAACTTGATCTCGGTGCTGATATCAATATAGCTCTCAAACCCCAGCATATCGCTCGTGCTTATTCGGAACTGCGCTGTACCTTTGGGAGTAAATCTATTGTTCCTGATATCGCAGTTTTTACTTGGGAACGTATTCCCCGTGACGAAAATGGTAAAGTATCTAATACCTTTGCACTCGCACCAGACTGGACAATTGAAATTCTTTCTCCTGATCAAAGTCAAACTAAAGTTGTTCGCAATATCCTTCATTGTCTCACTCATGGGACTGAAATGGGGTGGTTGATTGACCCAGAAGAAGAATTAGTATTTGTTTATTTTAGCAATCGTACCATTGAAGTTTTTGAAGTTGCAAGCGATCGCCTACCTGTTCCCCATTTTGCAGAGTCCTTTAAGCTAACAATTGGTCAACTTTTTAGTTGGTTAAGCGAATAGCAAAACATGAGAAATTATCTGCATTTTTACCTTTTATACTCGTGATAGTTGAGATTTGAACTTGTTATGAGAAACTTTGGAGTATGTGTTTTAGTTCCTCTAAACTTTCAACGGTGAGAATCGAGCGTTGAATTGTTTTTAGTGTCTCAAGATCAGATATTTCTGATATTTTCTGCACGAATTTTAATCCTTCATTGCCAAATTTAACTTCTAAACATAACTCAATGCTAGAGAGTCTGTCTTTTCTTTCTCCTTGTTGTTCACCTTGTTGCATTCCTTGTTGCATTCCTTGTTGCAATATTTCTTGATACCAAGGTGATTCGCGTAAAACTGTCATATCCCACCTCATAATTTCTTGAACTAAGGAACTATCTAATACAAACGTAGCAAAAAAAGCAAGAACCGTTTCTAATTGATTTAATTGTTCATCAGCTTGCAATAAACGCAATGCTTCCCGAATTATAGATTCATCTTCACCACCTTTGAGAATCGGCACAAAAGGCAGTAGAGACGGTAAAGGTTGTTCTAAGGCAATTTTAACATCTACTTCCCACAGGTTAATTACACGGTAATCTTGACGCACTTCTAAACCAGCAAGATTAGATTCATATCGCGTGGGGATTTCAGCATCACCTGTTTTGAGAATGTTAATTAGTACAGGATATGTGGGTAATTTATATTTTTCCTCAGCTAATCCTGCATAAGCTCGCATCCTTCGCGGCATTTCTGGTTTATACCGCAATTGCAATTCATTGAGAACCATAAATTTCCCATATTCTTTACTTTCAGCACGGATAAGTACATCACTTTCCCTACTAATCCATTGAAATTCAGAATTGAGAATTTCCCCAGCAACCACATCCGGGATTTGCGTTACCCATTTTACCCAATTATTGGGCGCAAGACTAATTAAGCGTTTCGTACTAACATCCGCAGGTTTGGCCATAAAACTATAAATGCACTGACTACACAATAGCTTAACTTTTTATCGCCTGTTCCAGCGATCGCTTAAAATCTTGAGCAGATGAGTAAGTAAAACTGTATGAGTCAGAACACAGAAACGATTTTCAGTAAAATCATTCGTAAAGAAATCCCCGCGAATATTGTTTATGAAGACGATTTAGCACTAGCCTTTACAGATGTTAACCCTCAAGCACCAGTTCACATCCTTGTAATTCCCAAAAAACCCATAGTTAGCCTAGCTACCGCAGAACCTGAAGATCAAGCACTTTTAGGACATCTATTATTAACAGTCCAGAAAGTTGCAGAACAAGCGGGACTGGAAAACGGTTATCGCGTAGTTATGAATACTGGTGTTGATGGCGGACAAACGGTCTATCATCTCCATATACATATACTAGGCGGTCGTTCTATGTCCTGGCCTCCTGGTTGAATTTTACATCTGAAATAGTCCAGAACTCCTGTGGGGTGGGCATCCTGCCCGCCTAATTATCACAATAGCTGCTGTAAATCCCATGATATCAGAAAAACTAATGACTTTCATAACTAATACCTACTTTAAATAGCTTTACAAATCGAAACATAAGGCTTAATATAAATTCATGAGGTAGAAAC
>NZ_VIKY01000140.1:0-2434 GCF_009711925.1 Dolichospermum sp. UHCC 0352
CTCAGGGAGCCAAGCCGCGCTCGTTTTACGCTTACCGAATGCTCTTATAAAAAACCAATACGATTAAAATCGCCGGAGTCGCTTGCCTCTCAGAGCTAAAGCCGCGCTCGTTTGCCACTTACCGCGAGGTTTTATGAAACTCTACCGGATTTGGACATAAATTGCTAGGATCAATCCCTCACTATTTTTGGTAAAAACTACTATAATTAAATTCACAAGGTAATAATTTGTAATTAAAAGCAGTTTTTAATTGTGTTTACAACTACACTTACTCAACCAAAATCAGGGACTCTCCCATTAGATTTATTTGCTGCTATTGCGGATCTGAAAACAGAACTCAACGCCGTGATCTTAGCCCACTACTATCAAGATCCGGATATTCAAGATATTGCCGACTTTATTGGTGATTCCTTACAATTAGCTAGAGCAGCAGCCAATACAAAAGCCGATGTAATTGTCTTTGCCGGTGTTCACTTCATGGCCGAAACCGCCAAAATCCTCAACCCTGATAAATTGGTGTTGTTACCAGATATCAATGCAGGTTGTTCTTTAGCAGATAGTTGTCCTCCCCAAGAGTTTGCGGAGTTTAAAGACGCACACCCAGACCACTTGGTCATTTCCTATATTAACTGCTCCGCCGAAATCAAGGCCATGAGCGATATTATCTGTACCAGTTCCAATGCTGTGAAAATTGTCCAGCAAATACCCCAAGAACAGCCAATTATTTTTGCCCCAGATCGGAACTTGGGACGGTATGTGATGGAACAAACCGGACGGGAAATGCTGTTATGGCAAGGTAGCTGTATTGTCCATGAGACTTTTTCGGAAAAGAAAATAGTCCAGTTAAAAATTACACATCCTCACGCGGAAGCGATCGCCCACCCCGAATGTGAAACCAGCGTATTGCGTCACGCCAGCTTTATTGGCTCTACAGCCGCCTTACTTAGTTATTGTCAAACCAGCCCTAGCCAGGAATTTATCGTGGCTACAGAGCCGGGAATCATTCACCAGATGCAAAAATTAGCACCTGACAAACACTTTATTCCCGCACCCCCGCAAAGTGATTGTAACTGTAACGAATGTCCATTTATGCGACTAAACACTTTAGAAAAACTGTATTTAGCCATGAAAAATCGCACCCCAGAAATTACCTTACCAGAAGAACTCCGCACAGCAGCACTACTACCAATGCAACGGATGTTAGAAATGAGTGTGTAGTTGAAGTTAAAAATTCATCTTACGATTTACCCTTTTCCGCTGCCTTCTGGGCTGCTTCACTAAACTTTTTATACAATTTAGTTCTAATCTGTGCTTCTTGATAGCGGCTGTGACTAGGTGACACCTGACTCATTAAATCAGAAGCCCGTTGCCAATTAGCAGCTAATTCCAACCACTGAGTTGAAGTTATTGCTGTTTTACCAGCCGTAGTAGCTTGGTTAGCTAGTCGCACAGAGGCTACAAATGGATCATCAGATGGAATAGAAAAACTTTGGCTAGGAGGACGATTCAACAATTGTGGTGGACTTTGGTTTGCTGTTTGGGAAGATTGAGAACCTGTGAATGGTGAGAGATCTTTCAGCGGATTACCTAACCAAGAATCTAGCAGCCAAGCTAGTAAAATTACTGAAGATAAACCAGAAACCCCGATCACTAAAGTTTTGATCGAAATTTTCCCTTGATCTGGATTCTTGAGTAAAGATTGGGGTTTCGCCAAAATAGGTTTTCTTGATTTGGTATCAGCTTCAGTTAAATCTGGAATTAACCACTTAAACAAATTTGGTTGGGATACTGTAATTTCCTGTGACCATAATAATTGGTTATCAGTATCACGGTGAATTTCCTCTAACCACAGCAATTGCTCTTCTTTAACAATGCGACTATTGATGTTAACTCGGCGAATGTGACGTGGTGCAAGCGAGTCCAAAATTTGTTGAATTTTTGGCACTAAGGTAGATTGCTCCAGTTGCTCTACCGTAGCTGCTTCGCACAAAAGTTGTAAAACACCATTCACAAAAACTGCTCTAGTTCTGACACTAGACATAACTAGCCTTTCATTCAAGACTTGAATAATTGCCGCAACGCTACCCTGATGAGCTTGCCAAGCGATATCATTTATCCGATCTACCATTTGATATTTAGTGATAGCTCTTACACCCTGACCTGTGAAATAACATAACCCAAGTTGCTAGTTATCTAATTTTAGGCAGGGAAAAAGGTAATTGGTAACTACTTTTGCCTTTTTGCCTATTCTCTCTTCCCTTTTACCTCTTGCCTTTTTCCAACTAGCAATTTAAATATACATTCAATTTGCATATATCAATGTAAATTTGACCAACTCTATATTCTATTTGCTCAAGTGCAAATTGCCACACTTGATATCCTGCTAGGGTTGACACTCCCCGGTCTAAAGACACGGGGATTCTACATTCACTGA
>NZ_VIKY01000141.1:0-4772 GCF_009711925.1 Dolichospermum sp. UHCC 0352
CCATTTCCTTGGAGGCTATCATTACCGAAACCACCAAACAAATCATCCCGATAAGAAGTTCCCGTGAAAGTGTCATCAACCACCGCAGTCTTGAAATTAAAATCAGTGGCTTGTAGTTGACTTTTACTAATACCATTGATTTTTAGTTGATAATAACCATCCGCGTAATAGTTGTAATAACGGGTGGTAATTAAGGCATTAGCATCAATATCATCACTGGTCAGAGCTAAGATAGTGTTATAGTCACTGATACCAATAGTTCTGACATCAATTTGGTCTTCTCCCTTGATAAAATCACTAACTATATCTTGGTTTTGGGCAGAAGAAGAATCAGAGAAATATTCTAAGGCAAATTGATCTATACCAGTGCCTCCTGTTAGTATATCAGAACCTAATCCCCCGGATAATTGATCATTTCCTCCTTGTCCAGAAAGTGTATCATTACCGCCTAACCCTTGAATGACATCATCTCCAGATGTTCCCGTAATATTGTCATTACCTGACGTTCCCGTAAAATTCTGCTGTTCTACCTGAATAAATTGCCCATTTACCGTAATAGTCGCGTGATCATCCTCAGCCTTCAAAGCCTGTAAAGTCTGAGTATCCAGACTGTAACCCTGTACCAACTCAGCAAAAATCGCCCCTTCATCTCCAGCACTATCACTGAGATTAATTTGAGCATCAATAAAATGCCCAATTTCCTCTAACAGAACTGCACTAATAGCTTCTGCTGTAGAAGTTGCGAGAAAATTAGCTGATAAATAAATCTTATTATTGCTACTGGCATAAGCCCCATTGGCATTGCCAAGAATGCTACTATCTAAAATCTCAACTTGCGGAAGTTGACCAAAATCACCAGATAGCCACTGTAAACGCAGAATTTCCGCACCGCTGCGGTTGTATTGTGTACCAAAAGCGGTATCGAATAGATTCCAGAAATTATCTAAACCAGCAAAGGTGCTGAGTTGGTTATATGTCAGCGTCAGAGCAGAATTGAGTACAGTATTCATGGATTTAATTAATTATTGGTATTAAAATAATGTTTGAAGGCGATAGGATGTGTCACAACCTGTAACACTTTTTAGTTAAAGACTATATACGCACAAGTTTGACACAAATACTGATAAGTGTCAAGCTCTATATCTATGCGACAAGTTAGGATATTTTTTTAAATGGACAAGGTATTGCAAAATCTTTCAGATAGAGTCCTACTTGTTCTAGGACTGGGTTGAGGTACAACTCATCAGCAATCAAACCGTTAGCAAGTGTAGATGTCATAAAATTAAACTGCTTTTTGTAAGTAATTCTGCCAAAACGATAATATTAAGTATAAAAAACCTTGACATCTACCAAAAGTTAGATATTTATTTCTTTTCCAAAAAATCTCACCTGAGTAGGATATTTCGGGGTTTTACCACATAGGACTTAGAGGATGTTTGAAAAGTTTTTAATGTATAAATAAACCCCTCTCCAAACCTCTCCCCGACGCGGGGAGAGGCTTTGAAACCCCCATTCCCTTGTAGGGAAGGGGGGAAGGGGGGTTAGGTTTCTGGAGATTATCGGTTTCATCTAATACTTTTCAAACAACCTCTTAGAGGACAGAAAACTTTAAATATATTATGATGCCTACGGTGAGTCAATTTAAGCCCCGGCGACTAGAAGTCACGGCTACACAAACAAAGTCCGCCTGCGCGGACTAACGAAAAATCAAGGATTTGAAACCCACGTAGGCGGTCACTGAGCTTGCCGATAGCGTAGCGTGGCGTTAGCCATAGTGTGGCTTTTGCCTGTGTAGACGCGGTTAGAAACCGCTCGCGCCGCTTCCCTCTCAGGTCTAAGGACGCGCTCGTTTCCCACTTACCGGGTATTCTTATGAAACAGGAAGTAAACGTCAAAATTATCGGTGTCCAGATGTATCTAGACCTTGATAATTTTGGGTAAGTTTTATAGAACGGAAATCAATAAAACCATTACTCAACCTAGATTTTCTATTTTTCGACAATTTCTCGAACTCCAAAAAAAATGAGCGAACCGGGAGTTGATAGAAAAGTCCAGCAATTATGTCATAATTTGTAACGTATATTTAAATTCCCCTCTGCGAGACTACGAGCTATGAGTGAACAAGCTGAACAAGCTATGGAAACTCCAGTGTTAGACCGTTATGAGTGTCGCTCTTGCGGTTACGTTTATGAACCTGAGAAGGGAGACGACAAGAGTGATGTCCCCCCAGGAACACTTTTTGCCGAACTACCCACAAATTGGCGTTGTCCAGTTTGTGTAGCTAAGAAAACTGTTTTTGCGAATATTGGACCAGCGGGTACTGCCTCTGGTTTCAAGGAAAACTTAGGTTACGGTTTGGGTGTGAATACCCTGACACCAACTCAAAAGAACATTTTGATTTTTGGGGCTTTGGCTCTTGGCTTCTTGTTTTTTATTAGTCTTTACGGACTAGATTAAAAACCGCTATCTTTATTTACCGCAATTCGGCGAAAATCTCATTAAACCTCCACTGGAAACCCTCAGTAATACTGATGCAATCAATTTTGAAAAAGTGGCAAAGTTTTGTTGCCGCGTTAATAGTAGTTATCGCCTGTATAGGGTGTAGTAGTGTTCCTTCTATAAGCAACAATCCTTGGCAGGTGATTAATGTCCCGACAAAGTCGAAGTTGTTAGATATTAGCTTTGCCAATAACTCTCAGCATGGTTACTTGGTGGGTGGTAATGCCACTCTTTTAGAAACTAAAGATGGTGGTGATACTTGGCAACCGCTAAAATTAGAGTTGGATGATCCCAGATATCGTTTTAACTCCGTTAGTTTTTCTGGTCAGGAAGGTTGGATTGCTGGAGAACCTTCTTTATTGCTCCATACTACTGATGAGGGTAAGTCTTGGTCACGGATTGCTTTAAGCGAAAAGTTACCTGGCAGCCCCATTGCCATTACAGCAATAGGTCAGAATACAGCGGAAATGGCTACCGACATCGGAGCGATTTATCAAACCACAGATGGTGGTCAAAATTGGAAAGCTAATTTAGACGCGGCCGTTGGTGTGGTGCGGACTCTGGAGCGATCGCCTGATGGTAAGTATATCGCTGTTTCTGCTAAAGGCAGTTTTTATTCTACTTGGGAACCTGGACAAAATGCTTGGCAACCCCATAACCGCAATAGTTCCCGTCGCTTAGAAAATATGGGTTTTACTAACGATGGACAATTGTGGTTGTTAGCACGAGGTGGCCAAATTCAGTTTAGTGATCCTACTAAACCGGAAGAGTGGTTAGAGGTAGAATATCCAGAGTTATCCACGAGTTGGGGTTTACTCGATTTAGCTTATCGCACACCCGATGAAATTTGGATCGGTGGTGGTAGCGGTAATTTACTTCGCAGCACCGATGGTGGTAAAACTTGGGAAAAAGACCGTGATGTGGAGACAGTTGCAGCTAATCTTTACAAAATTGTATTTTTTAGCCCTGATCAAGGTTTTATAATTGGCGATCGCGGTGTTTTACTGAAATATAACCCCAAAACAGCAGCAACAGCAGCCCCAGCGGCGTAATTACACCCAATAATGGATGTATTCACCAGAAGAAAGTTGTAAGTTGTAACTCTGTCTAAACTTTGTAGGATATTGACACTCCCCGGTCTAAAGACACGGGGATTCTTGGTTCAACGAGACCACTTAAACTAGACTCCTTGCGTTATCTAGGTCAGAGGTGGGACTCTCCCCAAGCGTTAACTTTCGGTCTGCCCGACCGTAGTTGCATGACTGCAAGTCCTGTTTAACTTGAAACGAGAAAGTTTCAAAATTCTGATTCGTCTAGTCCCTATAAATCTTTTACCTACTGCTAGAAGGAAACTAGAACAATGCAGTAGAACCGCATAGATTTAATTGTCAAGGCACAGATTACCGTTAGGCAGTTAGGTTTTTAGACAGGTTGATTACCTTTCCTGTTACAATTAGTATAACACAAGTCACTGGAGGAAGACAGCCTCTAATTGGCTTTCACCCCCGGCTTAAAAGAAATTATTCCCTAAAAAGCCTAAAAATTTTTAGGGGTTAATTCCGGGATTTTCAGCCTATTTTCTTATAAACTCAATAATAGTTTTTGATAAGGGAGTGAAATAAATGGCAGGTACCACTGGAGAACGTCCGTTTTCTGACATTGTTACCAGTATTCGTTACTGGGTAATTCACAGCATCACCATTCCCGCATTATTCGTTGCAGGTTGGTTATTTGTCAGCACTGGACTGGCTTATGATGTATTTGGCACACCTCGTCCTAATGAGTATTTTACTCAAGTCCGTCAAGAAGTGCCAATTGTCAGCAATCGTTTTGAAGCAAAAAAACAAGTAGAAACCTTTATTGGAAAATAATTTGAGATCATGACTAGCGGTAATAACATCAATCAACCAGTTACCTATCCCATTTTTACAGTTAGATGGATCGCGGTGCATACCTTAGCTGTCCCTACTGTCTTCTTTTTGGGCGCGATCGCCTCAATGCAGTTTATTCAACGCTAGGAGTTAATCATGGAAAGAACGCCTAATCCTAATCAACAACCGGTTGAATTAAACCGTACCTCTCTTTACCTGGGACTACTATTAGTCTTCGTTCTCGGAATTCTATTTTCCAGTTACTTCTTTAACTAACTGGACTTTTTTACGTCAGTTGCTAGTTAGGTGATAGGTAATAGGTAATAGGTAATAGGTAACAAGTTACAGAAAGAATATTCTCAACCGACAACCGACAACTGACAACTGACAACTGACAACTGA
>NZ_VIKY01000142.1:0-58203 GCF_009711925.1 Dolichospermum sp. UHCC 0352
AATGACCAATGACCAATGACCAATGACCAATGACAACTGACCAATGACAACTGACAACTGACCAATGACCAATGACCAATGACAACTGACCAATGACTAAAGAACTATTAAAACAAGTAAGAGTAATTGATCCTGTGCAGAAAACTGACACAGTAACAGATGTATTAATTATTGATGGTTATATTCAAGAGATAGCCCCACAAATTACAGATTTTAGTGCTGATACTTCTATTCGTGATTGTCAAGGCTTAATTCTTGGGGCTGGATTAGTTGATTTATATAGTCATTCAGGCGAACCGGGATTTGAAGAACGAGAAACTTTAAGTTCTTTATTACAAGCTGCCGCTGCTGGTGGTTTTACTAGAGTGGGTGTTTTACCAGATACATCACCATCTATTGATAAACCCGCTTTAGTGGCACATTTACAGCAACAGAGAGATAGGGAAAAACCTTGTCCTCATTTGCACATCTGGGGAGCAATTACCTTAGATTTAGCAGGTAAACAATTAACAGAGGTAGCAGATTTAGCCGCAGCAGGGGTTGTGGGTTTTACTGATGCTAAACCTTGGGACAATTTGGGGATAGTTAGACGGGTTTTGGAGTATCTGCAACCCTTTGGCAAACCGGTGGCTTTTTGTCCATGCGATCGCCATTTAGCGGCTAATGGTAGGATGCGAGAAGGTGCGGAAGCCTTGCGAATAGGTTTACCCCCGATTCCAGCCAGTGCGGAAACAACGGCTATTGCCGCATTATTAGAATTAGTTGCGGATATTGGTACACCAGTCCACATTATGCGTGTTTCCACTGCTCGCAGTGTCGAATTAATTGCTCAAGCTAAAGCTCAAGGTGTGCCTGTTACCGCTAGTACCACATGGATGCACGTTTTACTAGATACAACAGCTATTAGAAGTTATCACACATCCTTGCATTTAGATCCGCCCTTGGGAAATCATCAAGATATGCTATGCTTGCGGGAAGCGGTAAGAACAGGGGTAATAGATGCGATCGCTATTGATCACGCACCTTATACTTATGAGGAAAAGGTTCAAGCCTTTGCCGAATCACCGCCGGGGGCAATTGGTTTAGAATTAGCATTACCCCTACTTTGGCAAAATCTCGTAGCGACTGGGGAATTTACAGCTTTGGAATTATGGCGCGTTTTGAGTCATCAACCTGCGGCTTGTTTACAACAAGAAGTTAAAGCTATTCAACCTGGTGAAAAAGCCGAGTTAACTTTATTTAATCCTCTGCAAATTTGGAATGTAAATAAGGCAAATCTTCAGACACTTGCTTATAATACTCCTTGGTTTGGTCAAGAACTTACAGGTCGGGTTGTGCAAGTTTGGTGTAATACTAAATTGTAAGATTTTAAGATTATTTGAACGCAGATGAACGCGGATAAACACAGATAAATATGAATGATGATTATTCTGTGCAGCTTTACATAAAGTTGGTATAATCTTATTTAGTATATCAGAACTATATTAATATTCCATGTCTGATCTAATTTTGTTTTGGCATCGTCGAGATTTACGCATTTCTGATCATACGGGACTAGCTGCGGCTAGAGCAAGAAGTGCGAAGATTGTGGGTGTATTTTGTCTAGATCCCCAAATTCTCGAAGGTGATGATATTGCCCCCGTTAGGGTAAAATATATGATTGGCTGTTTGCAATCTCTTCAGGAAAGATATCAGCAAGCGGGTAGTCAATTATTAATTTTACAAAATGATCCTGTTATTGCAATTCCCAAATTAGCAGCAGCATTAACAGCTAAAGCTGTATTTTGGAATTGGGATGTTGAACCTTATTCCCAAATAAGAGATTTAGCAGTAAGTGAGGCTTTGAAAGTTGAAGGAATTGAATTTCTTAACTATAATTGGGATCAATTATTGCACTCTCCAACGGAAATTTTTAGCGGTACAAAAACTCCCTATACTGTTTATACTCCTTTCTGGAAAAATTGGATTACTAAATCTAAAGCTAAACCTGTTAAAACTTTAGCAGATCTAGAGAATTTAACAGCTAAAGAAGAAGAAATTGCTCAACAAGAGGGAACAATTAATTTACCTGCTGCTGAAGATTTAGGTTTTATTTGGGATGCAGAATTAATAATTTCTCCCGGAGAATTGGCAGCACAAGAAAAATTAGATAATTTTGCAAAATCTGCTATTAATGGATATCAAGAACAGCGGAATTTTCCCGCAATTCATGGTACATCTCAATTAAGTGCAGCTTTGAAGTTTGGTGTTATTGGTATTAGAACTATTTGGCAAACTACTATAGAAGCCTTAGCAAATAGTAATAGTGAAGAAGTAAATGCCAGTATCCAAACATGGCAAAAAGAATTAGCATGGCGGGAATTTTTTCAACACGCTATGTACCATTTTCCAGCCTTAGCTAACGGTGCATATAGGGATACTTTTAAAACCTTCCCTTGGCAAAATAATGAAACATATTTTCAGGCTTGGTGTGAGGGCAAAACAGGTTATCCTATAGTTGACGCGGCTATGCGGCAATTAAATGAAACAGGCTGGATGCACAATAGATGTAGAATGATTGTTGCCAGTTTTTTGACTAAAGATTTAATTATTAATCCCCAATGGGGAGAAAAATATTTTATGCAGAAACTCATTGATGGTGATTTATCTGCTAATAATGGAGGTTGGCAATGGAGTGCTTCTAGTGGTATGGACCCCCAACCATTACGCATTTTTAATCCAGCTAGTCAAACCCAAAAATTTGATGCAGAAGCAGAGTATATTCGGCAATGGATACCAGAATTGCGTTATGTAGATCCAGAATATTTGGTAACTGGGAAAATTCCCCCGTTAGATTATTATGGAACAAATTATCCGCAACCAATTGTTGATCATAAACAACAGCAAGCTTTATTTAAGCAGTTATATCAGCAACAAAAAGCTATTAGTTAATTAACAAGTAAGTAGGTTGGCGTTGAAAATTGTCGTTATAGCAAGGCAAGAGGCAAGAGGCAAGAGGCAAGAGTAAAGAGTAAAGAGTAAAGAAGTTTTCAGCGATTTTACGTTTCTTTACACAGTTTGGTTTTATTGTGTTCACCTACTTAGTCTGTCAAAGACATTTTAACGGTTAATGGTTCTATTCCTCCCCTGCTCACCCTGCTTGCCTTCATTCGTCATTTTTGGATTGATAGACTACTAGGAGGAGTTGGATTAATAATTATTCCCTATTCAATTTTGAAGTTAACGGGTAAACGAGTATAAATCCCTTGAGGATCATTCATTGTTTGTAAAGTTTTTATTTCCTGTTGTAATTTTCCCAATTCATTTATGAGTGGGTTGGAATTTTTAGTTTGGGTTTTTTCTATTCCTAGTTTGGCTTTTGTTTCATCTAATTTTTTACCAAATAAGCGTTCTGGAAATGTACTAACTCTGGGATATTCTTGTATTTCCCAATCAGTTCCTAATTTTGCTTGTTTAGCTGCATATTCAATGGCTACATTTAAACCACCAATTTCATCAACTAGACCGATTTGTTTGGCTGCTGTTCCTGACCAAACTCTTCCTTGGGCGATTTCTGCTACTTTTGCAGTTGGGATTTTCCGTCCTTGGGAAACTTTCTCCAAGAATAGGTTATAAATGCGGTTAACACTGCGTTGATAAACTGCTAATTCTTGAGGTGATTTAGGACGGGAAATGGTTTGTTGATCTGCATATTGAGCCGTTTTAACTGTATCCCAAGTTATGCCATTATTATTGCCCAATTTTTGACCATTAAATAATACGCCAAAAACACCAATAGAACCTGTAATTGTGTTAGCTTGGGCAAAAATGCGGTTGGAATCACTAGCAATCCAATAACCACCGGAAGCAGCCACATCTCCCATGGAAACGATGACGGGTTTAATTTGACGAGTTAATTTGATTTCTCGCTGCATGATTTCGGCTGCGGTAGCACTACCACCAGGGCTATTAATTCTTAAAACTACTGCTTTTATTTGATTATTTTGCCTAATTTTTGAGAATACTTTTGCAAAGTTATCACCGCCAATTTGTCCTTCGTCACCGCTACCGTTGACTATTTCTCCTTCTGCATAAACAATGGCAATTTTATGATCTGAATCTAAGGATTTTCCAGGAACTTCTGCATAATTACTCAAGCTGATTTTTGTGAATGTTTTATCTTTTTCACTGTTACCAGTTAATTTTTTTAAGCCAGTGAATACTTGATCTTCATAAGCAATTGTATCTACTAAACCATTAGATTTAGCTGCTGTGGCTTCTAAAATTGGTTGACTATTAGCGATCGCTTGCAATTTTTGGGGTAGAATGTTTCTACTTGTACCCACAGATTTCCGCCACTCTCCCCACACATCATCTAACAATTTCTGCGTTTGTTCCCGGTTCTCTGGGCTGAGTTTATTGAGGATTAACGGTTCTACTGCACCCTTAAATTTACCCACCCGCACAATTTGCACACCAACACCGTATTTTTCAAATGCCCCCGCTAAGAACATTGGTTGTGAACTTAAACCGTTGATTTCCATTGCTCCCATAGGATTAACTATAACTTGATTGGCTGCAGAACTTAGATAATATTCTTTTTCACTCCAATCTGTACTATAAGCAATTATTTTTTTACCAGTTTTACGGAATTTTTCTAATGCTTGACGGATTTCTTTCAAGGAAGCATAACCAACTGCACTATTAGCATTAGTTCCATCTATATAAATACCCACAATATTTTGATCACGTCCGGCTTTATCTAATGTTTCCACAACTTTCCGCAATGTGATGTTATTTTCTTCAACACCGCTAAAAGTTTTTTGCAATAATTGACTGGAATTAGGTTCACTATCGGTGATATTCATAGACAAGTCGAAAACTAAAACTGACTTATCTTTCACTGTTGGGGTTGAACTTTGAGAACTAGCAACCGCAATTAATATTAATAAGAATCCCACTGTGCTGACTCCAGAGAAAATTGTCAGTCCTAGTAAACTGCCAATTAAACTTGCTAAGGTTTGTTTAAGAAAATTATTCATTGGTTATTTATAAGTCAGTTGTTCGTTGTTAGTAGGGGCGAAGCATTTGGAAGATAAATTATCGCTCATTGCCAAAAATAGTTCTCCAAATGCTTCGCCCGTACAGTTGTCAGTAGGGGCGAAGCATTTGGAAGATAAATTATCGGTCATTGCCAAAAAATAGTTCTCCAAATCCTTCGCCCGTACAGTTGTCAGTTGTCGGTAGGGGCGAAGCATTTGGAAGATAAATTATCGATCATTGCCAAAAATAGTTCTCCAAATGCTTCGCCCGTACAGTTGTTCGTTGTTATTTGTCAATTATTAACTGTAAATTTTGAGATTGCTTTAATTTATACAGATTGGTGTTAGCAGTGCAAAATAAGACAGTGGTGATTTCGGCAATTAATACCTCTGTCAATTCTACTACAGCCGCTTCCGATACTGCTGCTGCTTTGAGAAAGGGCATTGCTAAACCAGCAATATCAGCCCCTAAAGCGATCGCTTTAGCCACATCTAAACCATTGCGTAAGCCCCCAGATGCAATTAAGGGAACATCGGGATCATGCTCCCGAATACTGGCAATACAATCGGCTGTGGGTATCCCCCAGTCCCCAAATGTTTGCCCCAAACGCCGCTGTAAGACAGTTTCTGCCCGTTCACTTTCAACCATTGCCCAAGACGTACCACCAGCACCAGCCACATCAATAGCTTGCACTCCCACAGCTATCAGTTTTTCTGCCATAGTTGCAGAAATTCCATTACCTACTTCTTTGGCAATTACGGGAACTGGTAAGTTGTTGCACAAGTTAGATATTTTGTCAAGTAATCCATGAAAGTTAGTATCACCCCTGGGTTGAATGAATTCCTGCAAAGGGTTAATATGTAAAATCAAAGCATCGGCTTCCACCAGATCAATAATTCGCAAACATTCATCAATACCATAATCATAATTAAGCTGTACCGCGCCTAAATTAGCAAAGAGGAGAATATCCGGCGCATATTTACGAACAGCAAAGGTATTTGCAACTTGGGGTTTTTCCACTGCCACTCTTACAGATCCTACACCCATTGCTAATTTGTATTCTTGGGCAACTTCGGCCAGACGACGGTTAATAATTCCCGCTGGTTCTGTACCTCCCGTCATGGAGGAAATTAACAAAGGTGCATGGAGATGTTTTCCCAAAAATGTCGTACTCACATCAATATCTTTACCATCAATTTCTGGTAAACAAGTATGGGTAAAGCGATATTTTTCTAACCCAGTGGTAATTACTGGAGATTGGACATTATCTTCTAAACAGATGCGGATATGATCTGCTTTGCGATTTTGGGTTTGGGCTGAGGTGTTAATAGGAGGGTTCACGGCTTAATATGGAGTTATGTGAATATTTATATTTTGCATTAAGCCCTGCCGCTTCAAACACGGGGAGTAAAAGTTTGTGTATATACTCAAGCGTTGATATTCTCCTTTTGCCTTCTTTCTGCTTCTGACTCCTGACTCCTGACTCCTGACTCCTGACTCTTCAAATATTTTTCATATCCAAACTGATCTAGTTTAGCTTGCTTTTCCATGACCATATTACAAAGACTTTGGCGATAAACTTGCACCTTTTCGAGTAATTCTGGTTGGTGAGTAGCAAGAATTTGTACAGCTAAAAGTCCAGCATTTTTAGAATTCCCAATAGCGACAGTGGCAACAGGTATTCCTGCTGGCATTTGCACTATAGAATATAAAGAATCCACACCTTGTAAATTTCGAGTAGCGACGGGAACACCAATAACAGGTAAAGGAGTTAAAGATGCTACCATACCAGGAAGATGTGCCGCCCCACCTGCACCAGCAATAATTACCTTGATACCGCGTTGATGTGCAGTTTTAGCATATTCAAACATTCGTTCTGGGGTACGATGGGCAGAGACAATGGCAACTTCAACTACAATACCGAATTCTTCGCAAATAGCGATCGCATCCTTCATTGTAGGCAAATCGGAATCACTACCCATGATAATACCAACTTCGAGACTCATATAATTTAGGGATTGGGGATTGGGGACTGGGGAAGTGGGGGAAGTAGGGGAAGTGGGGGAAGTAGGGGAAGTAGGGGAAGTAGGGGAAGTAGGGGAAGTAGGGGAAGTAGGGGAATATTTCTTCCCAATGACAACTGACAACGAACAACTGACAACGAACAACTGACAAAAATACCATGCTGGCAAATGTAGATATTATCAACGCAAAAGTCCCCGGTTATCAAGATTTACAAAGAATCTTAGTTAACCAAGCAGGCATAATTGAGCAAATTATGTCTATGAATACAGCATGGGAAAAAGTCGTACGACAAGACTTACAAGTTTTAGATGTGTCTGGAGACTGGATTTCTTTAGGTGGTGTGGATTTACAAATTAATGGTGGACTGGGTTTGGCCTTTCCAGAATTAACAGTAAAAAATTCCTCTATGCTGCCAAAAATCTCTTCATTTCTTTGGGAAGCAGGAGTTGACGGTTATTTACCAACCTTAGTGACCACCTCTATCGAAAATATTCAGCGATCGCTCGCCATTCTCGCCAATTATACCCCCAATTCTCCAACCTCCGCAGAAATTCTCGGAGTCCACCTCGAAGGACCATTTTTAAACTACTACAAACGCGGCGCACATCCAGCCGAGTATCTTCTTCCCCTCACCATAGATCAAATTAAACGTGTATTGGGAGATTATGCCCATATCGTCAAACTCATCACCCTGGCACCAGAATTAGACACCACCGGGAAAGTCATCCCATATTTGCGTTCTTTGGGAATCACCGTCAGCTTAGGACATTCTCAAGCCACCGCAGCGGAAGCCCAACAAGCCTTTACTCAAGGTGCTACAATGATAACTCATGCCTTCAACGCCATGCCACCCCTACACCACCGCGAACCAGGACTATTAGGCGCAGCAATGAACAATCCGGATGTGTTTTGTGCTTTTATTGCCGATGGTCAGCACGTTGCCCCGATGATCTTAAAAATTCTTCTGCGTGCCAGTGAAAGGTTATTCATTGTCAGTGATGCCCTTGCACCATTAGGATTACCTGACGGCATCTATCCTTGGGATACCCGACAAATAGAAATTATCAACGGTACAGCCAGATTACAAGATGGGACATTAACGGGAACAACCCTACCATTATTAGTGGGAGTGCAAAATCTGGTCAAATGGGGAATTTGTGACGTAGAAACCGCCATTAGCCTCGCTACGGACGCACCTAGACAAGCTATTAATTTACCAACATTTGCCGCTAATCAGCCCGGTCATTTATTACGCTGGAACTGGGATCAAATTGGCAAAGAACTGTCTTGGAAACGGTTAACAGCCTGATATTCGGGCGTGAACATACCAGAATTTATAGGATTTGAGGATTTTCAGGACGCAACAATTATAAGGAGAATGCCGAAAACCCTTGAAGGTGCGTCCGATTCAGTGTCAAAGATTTCTAGTGATAACCGCTCATTTTCTCCCCGTCTGGAGTGCCTTTGTGTGAGGTAATTATTTCTAAACACTCGACAATCGAAGCTCTTTTTCTCATTGCTGTCACCAAAGCTTGATAACTATCCCAATTTTCCTGAATCAGATTTTTAGATTGAAGAAGATGAAACCGTTGTTTTTGCTGATAACCTGCTGCCGAAAACCCGATAACTTGCAGAAATTCATTTAACTTAATTTTATCATCATTGC
Organism: Dolichospermum sp. UHCC 0352; assembly: GCF_009711925.1. NCBI lineage: Bacteria > Bacillati > Cyanobacteriota > Cyanophyceae > Nostocales > Aphanizomenonaceae > Dolichospermum > Dolichospermum sp. UHCC 0352. The sequence continues at coordinate 8,714 of NZ_VIKY01000142.1, forward strand.
CACCTTCAGCCGACTTAAAAACCAAAGTTTCCGCCGCAATTCCCGCCATCCAAATAGTACAATAACGGTCTAGCATTTGAGCAGTAATTTGACCTGTTTCTATTTGCGCTGTTAACTCGCTATCTTCTAAAGTTATTCCCCCTTGTCCTGGTTGTCCTTTTTTCCAAGCTTCCCACGCGCTGAGAGTGTAGCTAGTCACCGGAATTCCTAACAGGTAAGCCACGAGAAAATGACCTGCTTCATGATGTAAAATGCGTTCTTTATATTCTGGAGAAAATCGCGCCATTAAATCTAATACTATCGTTCCTCCCTTTCCTTGAAAGCTGAAATTATCTAAAGTTGCAATTCCTAAAAATGTCACAGTAGCTAAAGCTGGTATCGTTGGGGAAAGATGTATTAATGGTCCTAACAGGCTGGAAAAAGTCATGAGAAAGACGAATATAGCAACGAGATTTATGGCAGTTTGGCTCATGGGAAGTTTTTTAAAGAGGTTGTTTAAATATCATAGAACATAGATCCCCGACTTCTTAAAGAAGTCGGGGATCTGAACATCTTGAATATTGCTATAATAAATTTGTACCATATTCCGTAAAACCATCTAAAATGGGAAACGCTATAAATATCAAAAATTAAAAAATATTGATCAAAACTGGATTTTCGACTAAATTTAACTATCCTTCAAAAGAAAAATAACCTTTATGCAACCAACATTATTAGACAAAGCCCTCAATCACTTTCAGGCTTGGGCAATAGAGAACCCTCAAAACCCAGTCAGCCGTACCTTTCTGCCTATAATCAGTTTTGTAGAGGGAACAATTGCCAATAATCCACCTTACCTAGACAGGAAAAGGCAAGTGCTGGGGGATGCCTTTTGTTGTGCAGGGGAAGTAGTCTTAGGAGACTTTAAAACCCTAGAAACCGCCTTAACCTCACCCCAAGCCCGTGACTGGAGACTAGGAACTTCCATGCTTAGTTCTAGTCATGGTCCGGGAGTTGATCAAGGAGGTCGCAATGTTCTTTTAATTACTCTCTCAGACGCAGCCCCCGGAGGGGAAAATCATCATGCTTTCCGTAAGTGTGTTGATAATTACTTCTTTAATGAAGGCATGGTAATGCGTCAAAATGATCAAGTAGCACAACGGTTGTTCAATAAGTTAGCGGCTGATTATGTAGATAGAATTACCAATAATACTTTAGAAGAATTTTTCAATAATGATCAACGGGATTGGATGGGCTTTTTAGTCCGGTATCTTCACTATGTTATTTTTGGCATTAATCCTGATGATCAAGCAACAATAAGAATTATTACAACCTTCCACTATACAAAAAGGGGAACATTATATTATTTTGCTGGCAGCAGTAGTTTAGAAAAGTTAAATATATGGGGATTTCGTCAAGTTCCTGAACTGGTAGAGCAAGTAGCGACGATTTACGAAAATTCTCCAGCCTTAGCTAATTTTCAAGAGAACGACCCTAAATATCATAAAATGACGCGGCGAGAACTTGCAAAACTGATGGTGTCTTTAATGAGTATTGCCGGGTTGCAAGGGCCGCTACACTTGGGAAAAACAGCATTAGGTTATCAATCCCTTCCTGCTTACCAAGGTCGTCAAACTGATAAAATTGACATTAAGAATTATTGGGACAGGCTCGATCTTAATGATCGTCCTAGTATTCAACTTTTTCTGTTAGAATGCGCCCGTCTGTTTATGCCTGTAAGTGCCTCTCACAGAGTGGCTACAGAACCATTTAGGGTGACATTGGCGGGTAAAGCGCGAACTTTTCCGAAAGGAACTAAAATTTTAATTCCTATGCTTTTGGGGATGTTAAGTGAAGATTTTTGGGGAAAAACTGCTTATGAATTTAATGCAGACAGAGAAAATCTTTGCCCTTTTCACATGGGTTTTAATTCCGTTGGTTCTCGTCATGCTGGCCGCATTTGTCCGGGGAAAGACTTAGCATTAGAAATGCTGACCAATGTTATTATTACCGTGGGTAAAGCTCGTCGCTCTTACTTAAGCCAAATATCCTAGTCCATATCATAAATAAATATTATGCAGCCATTTCTACCTCAAAATGACCCAAACCCCGCACAACGCCAATCTTCTCTAGAGAAAGGCCGCAAAGAGTATCAATTCATGTATGATTTTTTGCCTCCTATGGCGATGCTCAAAAGCGTACCTCCCGCAGAGAATTTTTCTACTAAGTATATTGCTGAACGGACATTAGAGGCAGCAGAACTTCCTCTAAATATGATGGCTGTTAAAACTCATGCTATGTGGGATCCTTTAGATCAATTGCAAGATTATGAAGACTTTTTCCCAGTTTTGCAAAAACCTAATGTGATGAAAACCTATGAAACCGATGATTCCTTCGCGGAACAACGGCTTTGTGGGGTAAATCCGATGGTTTTACGTCAAATTAAGCAAATGCCAGCTAACTTTGCCTTTACCATCGAAGAATTACAGGCTAAGTTTGGCAATTCTATTAATTTAATCGAAAGATTGGCCACAGGAAATCTATATGTCGCTGATTATAGATCCTTGGCGTTCGTTCAAGGTGGCACTTATGCCAAAGGAAAAAAGTACCTACCAGCACCTCTAGCTTTTTTCTGTTGGCGCAGTTCGGGCTTTCAAGATCGAGGCCAATTAGTCCCTGTAGCCATTCAAATCAATCCCAAAGCAGGTAAAGCCAGCCCCTTGCTAACTCCTTTTGATGACCCTTTAACCTGGTTTTATGCTAAGTCCTGTGTGCAAATTGCTGATGGTAATCATCATGAAATGAGCAGCCATTTATGCCGTACTCACCTGGTAATGGAACCCTTTGCTGTTGTCACCCCGCGTCAACTGGCTGAAAATCATCCTCTGAGAATATTACTCAGACCCCATTTCCGGTTTATGTTGGCTAATAATGATTTAGCTCGCAAGCGTCTGGTTAGTAGGGGCGGTTTTGTGGATGAATTATTAGCAGGAACTCTGCAAGAATCATTGCAAATTGTGGTAGATGCCTATAAAAGTTGGAGTCTAGACCAGTTTGCTCTACCTAGGGAACTCAAAAATCGCGGTGTAGATGATGTGAAAAACTTGCCACATTATCCTTATCGGGATGATGGAATTTTGTTATGGAATGCGATTAATAAGTTTGTATTTAACTATTTGCAACTTTATTACAAGAGTCCAGCAGACTTGAAAGCAGACGGAGAACTGCAAGCTTGGGCGCGGGAATTGGTGGCTCAGGATGGTGGTAGGGTTAAGGGTATGAGCGATCGCATTGATACCCTAGAACAATTAGTTGAGATTGTTACTACTATCATATATATTTGTGGTCCGCAGCATTCGGCAGTTAATTTCTCCCAATATGAATACATGGGTTTTATTCCTAATATGCCCCTAGCTGCTTATCAAGAAATTCAACAAAAGGGTGATATTGAAGACCGTCAAGCCCTCATAGATTTTCTACCACCTGCCAAGCCCACAAATACCCAATTATCAACTGTGTACATACTTTCAGACTATCGTTATGACAGACTGGGATATTATGAAGAGGAAGAATTTACAGATCCAAATGCTGACCAAGTTGTGAATAAATTTCAGCAAGAATTGAATGTGGTACAGAGAAAAATTGAATTGAATAATAAGGGACGTTTAGTAAATTACGAATATCTACAACCCAGACTTATTCTCAACAGTATTAGTATTTAACTAATTGCAGAATAGACAAAACCCCTTTTTTAATAATATTAAAATGGGGTATTTTATTCCTCATCATTCACTATAAACAAATGATATGATAGTTTCTCGTTCCCATACTCTGTATGGGAATGAATTACGGAAGGCTCTGCCTTCATTGATACTAAGTTATGGAGGCAGAGCCTCTCAGTAGCATTCCCAGTCGGAGACTGAGAACGAGAAATGGAGGCAGAGCCTCTCAGTAGTATTCCCAGTCGGAGACTGGGAACGAGAAAATACTTACTTCCCGTTCGCAACATTCCCTATTGGGCTGTTCGCAACTGTGCTAATGGATAGTTACTTCCCATCATCAACATACCCTATTAGTTTTCCCTTCAGATTATAAAGAGGCCATATTTTACCACCTAAGATTACCATAATTTCGTTATCAGTTAGCTCATACAAAAAGCTTTCAGAATCGATAAAAAAATCAGAACCAGCAGGATGTAGTTCAGATATTACAATATTAGCCATCTTCGTATTCTCCTTGGTTTTAAAAAATCAAAAAATCTAGAAAAAATCGGAAACGTTATACTTTTTCATTTCCTGACTACATCCTATTAAAAATAAAAACCTCTGTCTAGAGACTTAGACAAAATAAAAGTGACATAATTGTTTCAGTTTTGTCACTTTCAATAGCTTGATGATAACAGCATTTTCCGCACAAATATCCGTAAAATTGCCTTTTTAGGTTGAAAATATCACTAAAAAACAGATAATTACGGATTAAAAATAGCCAAAAAAAGGGACATAATTGCTGCAATTATGTCACTTTTGCCTATTAACTTAAATATAAATAGATCCCTAAATTATTTAATAATTTAGATATATGTATTAGCTCTTATGAGCATAAATTATATGAGATATGCAATTTATTTTACATAACTACCTAATCAGATGGTGGGTTACGCTTTTGCTAACCCACCCTACGTATATTTGAAGATTTCAACAAGACGATTAATTTAATTGCAACTTAAGAATCCATTTCCGCTAATTCTAACCAACGTTCTGTGGACAAATCAATATTTTTCTTGAGAGTTTCCACCTGTTCATAAAGTTTTTGCACTTGGCTATAATTTCCAGCCACAGTTGTTAATTTCTTTTCTGCTGCTGTTTTTTCTGTTTCTAATTTGGCAATTTTCTGTTCTAATTCCTCAAATTCCCGTCTTTCCCAATTGGATAACCTCCGGGCTTTTTTAGTCTCTGCAACTGGAGATACAACCTTTGATTCTACAATTACAGTTTTTGACGGTTCTTGTTTTTCTGCTTCTTCAGCTTTTTTATAATCTAAATAGATGGAATAATTACCCGGATATTGACGTAAACCTCCACCTTCTTCTAAGGCAAAAATTCTGTCTACTGTCCGATCTAAAAAGTAACGATCATGAGAAACTACAATCACACAACCATTAAAATCTTCTAAATAGTCTTCTAATACCGCTAATGTTTGCACATCTAAATCATTAGTCGGTTCATCCAAAATCAACACATTGGGCGCACTAATGAGAATACGTAATAAAAATAAACGGCGTTTTTCTCCACCAGAAAGTTTATTAATGGGTGCATATTGTTGATTTCCTGGAAACAAAAATCTCTCTAACATTTGGGAAGCAGTGATTTTCGTCCCGTCGGATATTTGAATAAATTCCCCTTCTTCCTTAATGTAATCAATCACTCGTTGATTATCATCTACAGCCGTCAACAATTCTTCTGAATGTTGGTTAAAATAACCAATATGAATTGTAGTCCCAATTTCCACACTACCGGAATCTGGTTTAATTTTGGCAGTCATAATATCCATTAAAGTAGATTTTCCTGCACCATTACCACCAATAATGCCAATCCGATCTTCTGGACTAAATTGATATGTAAAATCTTTAATTAGAGTTCTACCATTGTAGCCTTTACTAACATCTTTGAGTTCAATAACCTTCTTACCAATCCGCCTACCAACGGTAGAAATATCAACCTTACCATTAATTTCTTTAAACTCAGTATCTCGCAAAGCATGAGCGCGTTCAATTCGGGCTTTTTGTTTGGTACTTCTAGCTTTTGGGCCTTTCTTTAACCATTCTAATTCGCGGCGTAAAAGACCTTGATGTTTCCGTTGAGTGCTAACAGCAGATTCTTCAGCTAAGGCCTTTTTTTCTAGATAATAGGAATAATTACCTGTATAATTGTAAATATCACCTCGATCAATTTCGATAATTCTATTAGTAACTTTATCTAAAAAATAACGATCATGAGTAATTAATAAAAGTGCGCCGCGATAGCGATTTAAATAACTTTGTAACCATTCTACAGACAAAGCATCAAGATGGTTTGTTGGTTCATCCATTAACAATAAATCAGGTTCTGATATCAAGGCTGCTGCTAAAGCAATTCGTTTGCGATATCCCCCTGATAATGTGCCAACTTTCACATCAAAATCAACAATTCCTAACTTTGTTAAAATGATTTTGGCGTTAGTTTCTACTTCCCATGCACCAGTTGCATCCATGCGCTCCATCACAGTAGAAAGACGAGACATTAACTGACTATCATCGGGATAATGTGCCAATTTATCAGATAATTCTTCATACTCTTTGACGAGGTTCATTTGTTCACCACTATCAGCGAATACCTGTTCTAAAACAGTGTGATTTTCGTCCATATCGGGCTGTTGAGGCAAGTAAACAATTTTTGCCCCAGAATTAACTAAGATTTGCCCACTATCAATTGATTCTAGTCTAGCAATCATTTTTAATAAAGTTGATTTACCAGAACCATTAGTGCCGATTAAACCAACTTTATCATTAGTATCAAGGCTGAAATTAGCATCTTTTAAAAGTTCTTTAATTCCAAAATCTTTCTTAACTGATTGTAAGGTAACAATGCTCATATTATGCGGTAATTAGTGATTAAGAATGAGGTGGGCATTGCCCACCTCAAAGATGATTGTAAACGAAATTCTAGACAAATAAATCGAGGGGTAAATGTCCATACATCTCGTTAACTCCTCCCTCTTGATAAGACTGGCAAGATACTAACACTCCCCGATGATGCCCAGCATAGGAATCGAGATAACACAAGCCATTTTTGCCATTTAACTTGATGTAAACTGGGCCTTCTGGTTGTGGTAAATCAATTGGTGCTTGATAACCCAAAGCGCGAGAATAGGTTTTCATGGCTAAAATTCCCTCTGCGGCTGTATCAGCACAAATACCTAAGATTTGATAATCGGTAAGACTGGTGAGAAAAATTAATGCCTCACGAGTGGGAACTTTTTCGGACGGTTTAAGAATGGGGGCAATATCCAGACAGTTAAATTTGTTGAGTATTTTCTTGGCTTCTGGGAGTGAGAGTTGCTGATGATTGGGAGTAGACATAATATTGATTTGTCTAGTTTTTACGTCTGGTTCTGGTTTTGGGAGGGAGATTTGCTCAACATTACTGGCATTTTTGCACAAAATCAAGATTGATATGGCATATTCCCTAAGTTTTAGGAGGAATATTTGCTGTTTTGGTAGTCTTCACTGAAAATTAGCACATCTGGTTTATTGATACGGTTATTATACCCTGCTGTTTGCTGCGGGGAATAATTATTTTAGCGACAATATTTTCTAATATAATTCCCAAAAGTGAAGTTTGCCAAATTACAAGTTACCAATTTTTCAAAATTATCTCTTCTGTTCCTAAAGGAAGATAACTGTATCTATTGCTTCAATATTGATCACAAATCAACTCAATTATGTGGTAGTATTAACTGCAAGTAATTATCAATTAATGTGGCTATGCCATTTAAATCTATCCGATTATCCAAAAGGCGTAAACATTCTGTTCGTCCCCTCCAGCGGCTATTTAAATATGGACATCAGTATACTAAACAAATTCGACTGGCCATTGGTGCTTCTATCCTCAATAAAGTTTTTGACTTAGCACCCCCTGTATTAATTGGGATTGCGGTGGATGTGGTAGTCAAGCAACAAGATTCTATCATCGCCCGATTAGGCGTAAAAGATATTTATGGGCAATTTCTGATTTTATCCTTGTTGACGGTGATTACTTGGGTGTTGGAGTCATTGTTTGAATATGTCTATAAGTTACTATGGCGCAATTTGGGACAGAATATTCAGCATAATTTACGACTGGACGCATATAAACATTTACAAGAATTAGAATTAGCTTATTTTGAAGAACGCAGTACCGGTGGTTTAATGTCTATTTTGAGTGATGATGTTAACCAATTAGAGCGGTTTCTGGATGTGGGTGCAAATGACATTATTCAAGTAACTACTACTATTATTATTGTTGGGGCTGCGTTTTTTATTTTAGCTCCTAGTGTAGCTGGGATGGCAATTTTGCCCATGCCATTTATTCTCTTTGGTTCGATAATTTGCCAGAAATTTCTTGCACCTCGTTATGCAGAAGTTCGGGAAAAAGTCGGTTTATTAAATGGGAGATTATCTAATAATTTGAGTGGAATTACCACTATTAAAAGTTTTACAGCAGAAGCTTATGAAGCGGCGCGGGTAGAATCTGAAAGTAATGCTTATCGTCAAAGTAATGCGAAAGCGATCGCTTTATCTGCGGGGTATATTCCGATTATTCGGATGTTCATTTTAATCGCTTTTACCATCTTGCTATTATTTGGCGGTATGGCAGCGGTAGAGGGAAGATTGGCTGTAGGTACTTATAGTTCTTTGGTGTTTTTAGTTCAGCTTTTGCTGTGGCCATTAACCAGATTAGGTGATACTTTTGATTTATATCAAAGGGCAATGGCTTCTACTAATCGAGTGATGGATTTGTTAGATACTCCCATGGCAATTCATACCGGAAATATTGATTTACCTGTAGATATGATTCGGGGGGCTTTGGAATTTCAAAATGTGAGTTTTGCTTATCAAAATAGAAATCCAATTATTCACAATTTATCTTTGGAAATTCCCGCAGGAAATACAATTGCAATTGTGGGTTCGACAGGTTCAGGAAAAAGCACTTTGGTTAAACTCTTACTGCGATTTTATGAGGTGCAAAGTGGTAAAATTACTTTGGATGGAATTGATTTACAACAATTAAATTTGCGAGATCTACGCCGGGCTATTGGTTTGGTTAGTCAGGATGTGTTTTTATTTCATGGTACAGTGGGAGAAAATATTGCCTATGGGACTTTTACCGCTACCGATGAAGATATTATCATGGCGGCGAAAATAGCCGAAGCTCATGATTTTATTATGAGTTTGCCCCAAGGTTATGAGACAATTGTGGGAGAACGGGGGCAAAAGTTATCTGGGGGACAAAGACAACGAATTGCGATCGCTCGCGCAGTATTAAAAGATCCACCAATTTTGATCTTAGATGAAGCTACCTCAGCGGTAGACAATGAAACAGAAGCTGCTATTCAACGTTCTTTAGAACGGATTACGGTCAATCGTACCACAATAGCGATCGCTCACCGTCTTTCCACCATTCGTAATGCTGATTGTATTTATGTCATGGAACATGGCAAATTAGTCGAAGCCGGAACTCATGAACAACTACTAGAGAAAAATGGCATTTACACCAGTTTATGGCGTGTGCAATCTGGGTTAAAATAGCAAAAATAAAATTACAAATTAATCATCATGTTTAGTATTCCTCAACCCGAAACAGCAGAGAACAAATGGCGCGGACAATTAGATAGATTTGTCAAAAACAATCAGTTAGAACTAGCCGCACTTTTTTGGGGATTGTGGTTAGAAAATGGTAATCGTCAGGGAACTATTGGGATTGATTTACAACCAACTCCCCATTTTGTCTATTGTCCCCAAACCGAAATAGAGAAGTTAAATGAGCGAGTTGAAAATCGTCTCCAAGAAATCTTAGGAATTATTGATAATAACCAACCCGAAACAGAAGTAGTGATGATTGGAATTGGGAAAGGGGAAATTAAGTTAATTCAATTTGCCCCCAAATCATCACCAGAAACTTGTTTTCAAGAAGTGGGAAAAGATATAGATGGATTATTAGATTTACTAGAACAGCGATTAATTGAGCAAATCAGGGATTAATAAAGCCATTGATTTTGCTATACTAGATACTGAAAAACGGAATTTTCAATTTAAAAGTGATGAAATTATGATTCGCCATTTTTCTATCTCTGCCCAAAATCCCCAACACGCGGCCGAAGTTCTCGCAGAAGTGATGAATGGAAAAGTATTTCCCTTTCGTCCACATCCAGGTAGTTACATGATGCTATCTCTCGATGAACACGGAACTGGAATTGAAGTTTATCCATTAAAAATTGTATTGCAACCTGGTGAAGAAGAACAGGGTTGTCAGTTTAAAGAAACTTCTCAACCTAGCAACTTTACAGCCACCCATGCAGCTATTTCTGTTAATTCTACACAGGAACAAATAGAAGCAATTGCTCAGAGAGAAGGCTGGAGAGTTATTCGTTGTAGTCGTGCTTTCTTTGATGTGATGGAGTTTTGGGTAGAAAATAGGATAATGATAGAATTCTTAACCCCAGAAATGTCCAATCAATATTTAACACTTATGCAGCCAGAAAATTTACAAAAAGTATTTGCTGGTTAAATTTATAAAAGACTCAAATTCCGAAGTTAAGTAGAGTTGAAAATCAATTTTGAGAATGTGCTACACCTTTTATCACTACATCATTAGACAAAGATGGTAATAACTTGGTTTAATTAAGAAAAAGAGGTATCACCAAAAAGATGATGATTTTGGCTCAAAGCTTAACTATTGATTCGGTTTTAGTAAACAACTGTATCCAGTTCACAACCTGGGGATTTTCCTCCCTCCTACTCGCAGAAATTGTCAGAGATGCTTATCATGCTTTGTGTCATCAGATAACATGGTTAGCGAAATGGCACAATAAACATCATGCTGTATATCGGCGGGATTTGACTTTAACTTCCCAAAAAGCCTACGTAGATTCCCAGTTGTATCACGATATTGTCGAATCGGGCATATTAGTAGTTATTTTAACAATAATTGCCTTACTAGCTCATCAATGGGGATTATGGTTAGGAGTTGCTTATGCAGTCACGTTTTTATACGGTGCATCTCTGCGATATTTTCAAGGAACAATAGACACAGACTACAATCATTTACCCGGACCCTTAGACAAAATTCCCTCCGTCTTGTGGGTAAATAGAACCTATCATTGGCGACATCATTTTGATGATGTTAATGCTTACTATAGTGGTGTTTTTCCCCTAGTGGATAAAATACTAGGAACAGGACTTTCTCTCAAAGGTAAAACCGTAGCCTTAACAGGTGCTTCCGGTGCATTAGGACAAGCATTAGCAGCGGAATTATTAAAGCATAATGCCAAAGTTGTGGCATTAACAACTAATCCTGAAAAAATCGCAATTCAAGAGCGGGTCAAAATTGTAAAATGGGAATTGGGTAATGAAACTCAACTAAAAGAAAGTTTAAATAAAGTTGATATTCTCATTATCAATCATGGCATAAATGTTTATGGCGATCGCACTTCAGCCGCCATTCACAATTCCTATCAAGTTAACACCTTTTCTGCTTTGGAACTGATAGATGTCTTTTCTGCAACTGTCACAGGACCCCAAGACAAAGCCACCAAAGAAATTTGGGTAAATACTTCAGAAGCGGAAGTTTCCCCAGCTTTAAGCCCCTTGTATGAACTGAGCAAAAGAGCATTAGGGGATATTGTCACCCTCAAAAGATTAGATCAAACTTGTGTCATTCGCAAATTAATTTTAGGGCCATTCAAAAGTCAACTAAACCCCTATGGTGTGATGTCAGCAAATCAAGTTGCCAAGGGGATTGTATTTTTTGCAAAACGGGATTTTAGAAATATTATTGTCACAGTAAATCCTTTGACTTATATCCTATTTCCCCTCAAAGAATTTAGTACCTGGTTGTACTATCGGATTTTTAGTAAAGGGGTAAAAAGCAAATAATTATCAAGATAACGTTGCTAAATAAAATCTAACAGTCTCCTTTCTCTCCACCTCTGCGTCCTCTGTGCCTCTGTGGTTCGTATCAAATAAGATGACTGATGATTTGTGAAAATGCCATTAGCAACGTTATCCATGATATTGGGAAAAAATAAATATGAAACTAAATATTTAGACATTATGGGTATTGATTCCGTACAAACATCCATGTTAAGCTATGTAGTAACAAGTAACATCTAGTTTATACATTTTGCATCTCACCTTGATTAATCAGGAGTATCAAAAATGCCAGTAGGTTTGCCTGAATTCGTGGAAAACCCGGAAAATCGTTGTCCGGTAATTCTCTTGCTTGATACTTCTGGCTCAATGTCAGGACAACCTATCCAGGAGTTAAATAGAGGTTTGGCGGCTTTCAAAGAAGATGTAATGAAAGATGCTCAAGCTTCTTTAAGTGTAGAAGTTGCTATTGTCACCTTTGGACCTGTGAAACTGACGCAAGATTTTGTCACTATAGACCATTTTACACCGCCTAAGCTAGAAACAGATGGTGTGACACCAATGGGAGAAGCCATAGAATACGCTTTGGATTTATTGGAAACCCGCAAACAGTCTTATAAGGATAACGGTGTTCTCTACTATCGTCCTTGGGTATTTTTAATTACTGATGGTGCGCCTACAGATGCTTGGGAGGGTGCAGCGCAAAGGGTGAGGGAAGAAGAAGCACAGCGCCGAATGTTGTTTTTTACTGTTGGTGTTGAGGGTGCAGATATGAACAAACTTAAACAAATTGCACCTCCAGAACGTCCTCCAGTGACGCTGAATGGCTTAGATTTTCGCGCTTTGTTTGTTTGGCTTTCCACTTCCATGAAACGGGTTTCTAGTGGCAAAGTAGGGGAAGCTGTAGCATTACCGCCGGTAGGATGGGGTCAAATTACAACATAATCTGAATAGAAACCAGATCCCCGACTTCTAACATAAGTTAATAATTTATTGACATGATTAAAGAAGAAGTCGGGGATCTTAAATTAGATTTTGAGTAGAAACCAGATCCCCGACTTCTAACATAAGTTAATAATTTATTGACATGATTAAAAAAGAAGTCGGGGATCTTAAATTAGATTTTGAGGATTTATTTATTGTGGGTTGGAAAGCTATAGCGCGTTCTGCTGTGGGAACGAGTCATCAAGAGCAAAAAATACCTTGTCAAGACTGCGGACTTTATCGCATTTTTAATGATGTGATTGTGGGTGCAGTTGCTGATGGTGCTGGGAGTGCTAAATATTCTCATTTTGGTTCTGAATTGGCGGTAGAAACTGTAATTAAATGCTTTGCTGATATTAATGAACTTCCTGATAAACAAGGTTTTTCTCAACCACTTTCGGAAATGGAAGCTAAGGAAGTTTTTACTAAGTTTGTCAAGGATGTTATTACTGCGTTAAACAAAAAAGCAGATAATAATGATTATTCTGTTCATGATTTAGCTTGTACTCTTTTAGTTTTTATAGCGACTTCTGAATTGGTTGCAGCCATGCAAATTGGGGATGGATTTATGGTGGTGCGTTCCCAAGATGCAGAATATAAATTATTGTTTGAACCAGATAAGGGGGAATTTTTCAACGAAACAACTTTTGTGACTTCAGCTAATGCGCTGGAGGAAATGCAGGTACAGGTGATTTTAGGAAAGCAAGAGTTTATTTGTGCTTCTACTGATGGATTAGAAAAAGTAGCGATTCGCTTGAGTGACTGGAAACCTCATCCGCCATTCTTTAAACCTTTGGAGGAATATTTGCGAGAAACAGATAAACCAGAAGATGATGAAAAATATGTAATTGATTTTCTCAATTCCGAAAGGTTAAATTCTCGTACTGATGATGATAAAACTTTGCTTTTGTGTCTCTTTGAAAAAGAGATTTAGAAATTGTAGGTTGGGTTGAAGAATGAAACCCAACATTTTCAATATTTATGAGATTTTGTTGGGTTATGCCTTCGGCACGCTCCGCGAACGCAAAGCCTCAACCCAACCTACGATTTTAGGATTTTAGAAATATATTTCAACCCATCTAATTAAAATTATATGACAGTTTTTACCTGTGCCATTACGGGAAAATCAATTACTCTGTTGGGTGAAGAGATTGCTAATAGTGGTGAAGCCAAAATTTGGCGAACTAATCAAAATGGTTATTTAGCTAAAATTTACCATTCTCCAACTCCTGAACGGGTGCAGAAGTTAGCGGTAATGATAGCAAATCCACCCACAGAACCAAATTCCCATCTTCATCATGTTTCTTTTGCTTGGCCTAAGTCGGCCTTGAAAAATGCTCAGGGGGATTGTGTCGGCTTTTTGATGCCAGAAATTAAGGATGGAAAAGAACTTATTGATGTTTATAATCCCCAGCGTCGAAAGCAGTTAAAACTTGAGATTGATTGGCGGTTTCTGCACACAACGGCGCTGAATATTGTTTCAATTATTGAAGCATTGCACGCTGCTGGTTATGTTTTGGGAGATATTAAACCACAAAATATTTTAGTTAATAATCGGGCTTTACCTTCAATTATTGATACAGATTCTTTTCAGGTGATAAATCCGAAAAATGGTAAGGTTTATAATTGTTTAGTTGGTTCTGAGGGATATACTCCACCGGAACTGATTGGAAAAGATTTTGCTAGTATTGAGCAAACGGAAGTACATGATAGATTCCGGTTAGGAGTAATTATCTATCAATTATTATTTGGTGGTAATAATCCTTTTCAGGGAAAGTGGACAGGTGCGGGGGAAATTCCAGATATAAATGAACTTATCTGTCAGGGTTTATGGGTTAATGGGTCAACTAATTTAATTGCAGCAGTAGCAAGAACAATTCCCCTGGAGATTGTTCATCCAGAGGTTCAGCAATGTTTTCTGAGATGCTTTAATGATGGGCATAAAAATCCTAATTTCCGCCCTACGGCTAGGAAGTGGTTGGAGGCGTTAAAGGTAGGGAATGATAGGCTAACTATTTGCGGCAGGGTAGATAATCATTACTATAGCCGAACTTATGGTAAATGCTATTGGTGCGATCGCTCTACAAATCTTGGTGTTGATATTTTTCCTGGTGTTGTTAAAGCAAACTCATCTGTTGTTGAGGAATCAACATCACAGCCGCAAGTTATTAGCAATAAATTCATAGAAAACCTCCTACAAACTCTCCCTGCTCATTCTGACTCGGTTTGGTCAGTAGCATACAGCCCCGATGGTCAAACTCTGGCTAGTGGGAGTGATGACAACACTATCAAACTGTGGAATGTAAAAACAGGAAACCTCCTACAAACCCTCACTGGTCATTCTAACTCGGTTTTATCAGTAGCATACAGCCCCGATGGTCAAACTCTGGCTAGTGGGAGTGGTGACAACACTATCAAACTGTGGGGTGTAAAAACGGGAAACCTCCTACAAACCCTCACTGGTCATTCTTACTCGGTTTGGTCAGTAACATACAGCCCCGATGGTCAAACTCTGGCTAGTGGGAGTATAGACAAGACTATCAAACTGTGGAGTGTAAAAACGGGAAACCTCCTACAAACCCTTCCTGGTCATTCTAGCTGGGTTAGGTCAGTAGTATACAGCCCCGATGGTCAAACTCTGGCTAGTGGGAGTAGTGACAAGACTATCAAACTGTGGAGTGTAAAAACGGGAAACCTCCTACAAACCCTCACTGGTCATTCTAGCCCGGTTTGTCCAGTAACATACAGCCCCGATGGTCAAACTCTGGCTAGTGGGAGTGGTGACAAGACTATCAAACTGTGGGGTGTAAAAACGGGAAACCTCCTACAAACCCTCCCACTCCCTGGTTATTCTAACTCGGTTTATTCAGTAGCATACAGCCCCGATGGTCAAACTCTGGCTAGTGGGAGTAGTGACAACACTATCAAACTGTGGGATGTAAAAACGGGAAACCTCTTACAAACCCTCACTGGTCATTCTGACACGGTTATTTCAGTAGCATACAGCCCCGATGGTCAAACTCTGGCTAGTGGGAGTGGTGACGACACTATCAAGATATGGCGGTTAAAGTAGTCATTGATAGGGTTTTATTAGCAATGGTCTATTTTTTCATCCTGTAAATCCTTAAATCCTGGACATCCTGATTCTGACAATTTTGCTAACCTATTTCCTCACCATAAATCTATGAATCATAAAGTTTTTTATCTTGATGGTAAAAAAATCAATAGCAAACAAACATTTTTAAAACAAGCTGCTGAAGCAATGGAATTTCCTGCATACTTCGGCGCTAACTGGGATGCTTTTGATGAATGTATCACCGACTTAAGATGGTGTCCGGCTCAAAGATATGTGATATCATAAGATCATGCTGATATCTTTGCTCAAGCTGAACCGATACAGTACCAAATAGCATTGGATATTTTCAATTCAGCCAAAGAATACTGGGAAGCTAATAATATTCCTCTCAAGTTTTTAGTTATTAACAAATAGGTAAAATTACATTTTCACTATTTGAATATTTTTTGTTGTGGTTGTCAGAATCAGGATGTACGGTTACTGAGCGAAGTCGAAGTACAGGATTTAAGGATGTACAGGATTTGATTGACTTTTTACCTGATGAAGATAAATGTAATATTCCATCATTCCCAATAGTCGGTTTAAACCGACTTTAGCTTTTAGACAGGGAATTAATTCCCTGGCTTCCTTGGAGATTGTTTATTGTGGTTGTCAGAATCAGGATAACCAGGATTTAAGGATGTACAGGATTGTTATTTATAGATTTTCTGTGAATATTTAATGATGATATTTATTGAATAATAAACATATATTCTCTCTCGTACAAAAACCATAAGTGATCAAAAACATCCTGTTAATCCTCTAATCCTGGGTATCCTGATTCAGACAAATAACATCCTGTGAATCCTTAAATCCTGGATATCCTGATTACGACATTAAACTTTTAACAAATTTATGTTAGAATAATTAACTAAGCACCATTAGGAGATTTTCCAATTATGCAAGTAACGATTGATTTACCAGATAAATTAACAACAAAAATCATAAATCAATGGGGTAATTTACCACAAAAAATCCTGAATAATCTTGTATTAGAAGCCTTTCGAGAAAGATTAATTGATTTTGATGAACTAAAAGATTTACTAAACTTTCCTTCTGACACTGAACTCAAAAAATTTTTAATCCAAAATAATATTCTCCATTCCGCAGGTTTACTTAATTTATATGGTGCTTGTGCTGATATTGATTTTGCAACGGATGATGATTTAATTGAGGTTATTAATGAAAAATGATTCTTTAATTTATTTACTAGATACGAATGTTTGTATCATGTATCTCAAGGGTAAATCTCTCAGCATTAATCATCATCTTGATAATTTAGAACCTGAAAAAATTGCGGTTTGTTCTGTAGTCAAAGCTGAATTATTTTATGGTTCTATGCGTAGTAATAATCCTCAAAAAGCTATAGCTGTACAAAAAATATTCATAGAACAATTTGTTTCTTTATCTTTTGATGATGAATGTGCAGAAAATTATGGCAAAATTCGCGCTGATTTAGCAAATTCTGGAACTCCTATTAGTTCAAATGATATACAAATTGCTTCTATTGCTTTAGTGAATAATCTAATTTTAGTTACTCACAATGTCAGGGAATTTAAACGAGTTAAAGGGTTACAAATTGAAGATTGGGAAATTGTCTGATAGTGTAGCACAAGCTATATAAAGTTACCTTTTCACTATTTGGAGATGACATTTTTATTTTTTATCATCCTGTTAATCCTCTAATCCTGGGTATCCTGATTCAGACATTTTTAACTAATACTCCAATCTTCCAAACGCAAATTAGGCACTTTTTCAAAATCTTTAAAATTACGAGTTACTAAAATCCCCTTGACTGATAATGTAATTGCAGCAATGCGTAAATCTTGAGTACCAACGCGGATTTTTTGCTTAACTAATTCAGTGTAAATATTACCCGCAGCTTCGCTAAATTCCAGTAAATTCACACTTTGTAAAAAATCTAAATTATTCTGAAAATTTGCATAAGCTAATACTAATTTATCCGATGATGAGGCATTTCTAATAACATTAAACCTACCACGCAATTGTTCTTCAGCAGTAATTATAGTTATGGCAATTTCTTCAAATTTGACACTATTAACACACTGTACAATCAATGGATTTCTGTGTTGAAAGAGAGAAACATGATCTGTATCAAGTATCCATAAGCTCATTTGCTATTCTCCTGGGTTTCAATTTGTTGATAATATTCCTCCATTTCTGCATCTAATTCACGACGATATTCTTCTATATATTCCAGCACTTCATCAAATTGCGGATCATCTTGGAACATTCCTGCAAATCTCATCCAAGGATGTTCTGTTTTAGCTGGTTCAATTTCTAAAGTTACTATTTCTGGTTTTCGGGCTTGAACAAGTTGAATCAGATTATTTAATGCTTCCTCTTTAGTCGCACCAAAACCTTGACATTCTGGTAAACTTAATAATGTCGCTTTCACAGTACCATCTGCTTGATTTTCAATCAACACATCATAAGTTAACTTGGGTGCAATTGTGGAAAGAGCATTTTTAACAGCTAAAATCATGATATTTTTACTCTTCTAACTCTGAATTGATCATAACATAATACTTAAAAATAGTTAAAATTATCTTCTAGATGATGTTAAGATTTATAGAATTTTATTAGCGATCGTCCATTTTATATTTTATTATCCTGTTAATCCTTTAATCGGTGGACATCCTGATTCTGACAAAAAATATCCTGTTAATCCTTTAATCGGTGAGTATTATCTCGACTATGGCTTACGCCACGCAGGCTATCGCTCGATAACCACCTGATTCTGACATTTTTTATATATTCAGTTAAAATAATCATAAAATACATTTTCATCGTTTAAATCTCCACCCATGCAATTAATTCTCTACAGCAAACCTGGTTGTCATCTTTGTGAAGGCTTACAGGAAAAACTAGCACAAATCAAAAATCTCAGTTTCCAGCTAGAAATTCGAGATATTACCACCCGTGAAGATTGGTTTGCAGCATATCAATACGAAATCCCGGTACTGCATTTAGTCACCAGGGACGGCACAGAAAAACTGATACCCCGTCCTTCTCCCCGTCTCAGTATCGAACGTTTAGAAAAAATGTTAGGTCAATATGTCTCCCAATAGATGACAAAATGATGCAGAATAAGCGCAAGACAAGCTTGTGGCGAGGTTCACCAGATGAAATTACGGGAATTATTAGCGACTGTAGATGGGATTAATTCTGTAAATATACCAGATATTGATATTCAGGGACTTAAAACTAATTCCCATGCTTGCACGGTGGGAGATTTGTTTATCGGAATGCCAGGAACTAGAGTAGACGGTGGAGAGTTTTGGACAGGTGCTTTAGCTGCTGGTGCTGTAGCGGCGATTATTTCTTCGGAAGCAATGCAGAAAAATCCGCCTACAGCTAACTCTGTAGTCATGAGTGCCGATAATATGACTAAAGCCTGCGCTCAAATAGCCGCAGCTTTTTATGGTTATCCTGGACAAAAACTGAAAATGGTGGGTGTGACGGGGACAAATGGTAAAACTACCACCACTCACCTGATTGAATATTTTCTAACTCACGCTAATTTACCGACGGCGTTAATAGGCACACTTTACACCCGCTGGCCTGGTTTTGAGGAAACCGCTGTGAATACTACTCCTTTTGCAGTAGATTTGCAGCAACAATTAGCTAAAGCCATGAATGCTGGTTGTGAAACTGGGGTAATGGAAGTTAGTTCTCATGCTTTGCACCAGGGTAGGGTTTTGAATTGTGCTTTTGAAGTGGGGGTATTTACCAACCTTACCCAAGACCATTTGGACTATCACAAGGATATGGAGGACTATTTTGCCGCGAAAGCGTTGTTATTTAGTCCTAATTATCTCCACGGACGGGCAATTATCAACGCTGATGATGCTTATGGTAAACGGATAATTGCATCCTTGAGTCCAGAACAGGTTTGGAGTTATAGCGTTAATGATAGTACCGCTGATTTTTGGATGAGTGATTTAAATTATCAACCAAATGGTGTGAGCGGAATTTTACATACTCCCCAAGGAAATGTAGATTTTAGTTGTCCTTTAGTTGGTCAATATAACTTAGAAAATCTTTTAGCTGCTGTGGGTGCGGTTGTCCATGTGGGTTTAGATTTGCAATTGGTAGCAAATGCCATTCCTGGGTTTCCCGGCGTTCCTGGCCGCATGGAACGGGTGCAAATTCATCCACAGCAAGATATTAGCGTGATTGTAGATTATGCCCATACTCCCGATAGTTTGGAGAACTTACTGAAAGCTGCCCGGCCGTTTATTCCTGGTAAAATGATTTGTGTGTTTGGTTGTGGAGGAGACCGCGATCGCACTAAACGTCCAAAAATGGGTAAAATAGCGGCTGAACTCGCAGATTTAGCAGTAGTGACATCAGACAACCCCCGTACAGAAAACCCAGAAAAGATATTACAGGACGTATTAGCAGGTATTCCTGATATAGTACAACCAATGGTAATGGTTGTGAGCGATCGCGCTACCGCAATTCGGACGGCTATTTTACAGGCTCAACCTGGAGACGGTGTATTATTAGCCGGGAAGGGTCACGAAGACTATCAAATTCTAGGTACTGAAAAAATTCATTTTGACGACAGAGAACAAGCACGGGAAGCTTTACAGCAAAGAATAAATAGCCAAAATTAATTAACCCATCTTCAAGGGGTGGGGTTTCCCCGCCCTTGTTTCGCACCAAGTTGTAAAAAATCTATTTTACACTTCAATACTATTGCCAAAATAAGAGCCTTGATAATTTTTGGCAAAAACGGCAAAAATAATCATATATAAGCGTTTCGATGAAAAGGTAGTTTAGAATCTAAAACCCTTATCCTACCGTCAATACATTTAAAAAATCCTTGTCGGAAACCTTTAAGGAATTTTTAGGGGTGATTGTTTTTGCCAAGCAAGAGCGAGGAACGGGAGTTCATGGTTAAAGCATTATCATCTCACCCTCGTAATTTGACTAAGGTATTGACACTTGATGACCGACTTCCAAAGGTAAGAAAATTGTTAATACTTCCCCATTTTGAGGACGTTGACGCACAATCAACTTTCCACCAATTGCTTGAAATAAATGCTTAGTTGCTGCCATATTTAAACTAATTGCCCCTGTTTCCGGCTGAAACATTAATAATTGACCTAAAGATTTACGAATTGGTGGTGTTGTTGTATAGCCTTTATCTTGACAATCAAACTGAGGAGATAATTGCAATTTTAGCTGATCACCAGCAGTCATTACTTGCACCTGAATACAACTACCAGCAGGTAAACTGCGAGTAAAATTCTCTATTAAACCAGTAAGTACCCGGTCTAACATCGCCGGATTACTAACCACCGTGGGGAATTGCTTCGGTAAAACCACATTTAAAGTTAAATTACGCCGAGTTGCTGCTTGTTGCCAACGGGGAATACTTTGCAGTAAAATATCCTCTAAACACATTGGGGTCAAGTGTGAATTAGCCAATTTTAAAGGTTGTGATAAATTCTCTAATTCTGCTGCTTTAAATAATAACTCCATTCGGTCAATTTGTTCAGTACATTCATGATCAATAACTTCTAAACGACTGATCACATTCCCCGGCAAATCCTGCCGTTTTAATAGTAACCGTGTCATCATCCGAATAGTTGTCAATGGAGTACGAACTTCATGGGCAAAGGCTTGGAGTAATTCTATGTCAGAACGAGATGGAGATTTTGGCTGTGGAGTTGGTGAATGAAAATGTGATGAAGTATGTGTAACTGGATTATTTTCTGTAATTGTTAATTCTTGAAGTAATAACTGACTAAATTGAATTATAGTGTGATAATCTGGTGCAACCAAAGGATAGTTTTGTACCTGAATATCTAAATCAGCAAACAATTCTGGATTAGTTAAAACTACCCTAGCACCTAAAGATTGCCAAGCTTTTTTGACTATTTCCGGTTCAAAGGAAAACAAAAACTCTTTTTTACCATTTTGATGTTCCCCCAAAACCAAAACTAATCTAAATTTATCTGTAAACACCAAACAAAACTGTTCCGCACCCAAAGGATCAGCCGGTAATAAAGGTAAGATAGATTCTTGAAAAGTAGTATGATCGGAAGTATTTGTTTCTATATTATTTATATTCCGCGCCATTTCTGATGGCATAATGAATGGCATCAACGCCAAAGGGTTAAAAGGTCTGGCTGTAAAAGTTACCGTTTGCAACCGTTGTGTTAGTTGGGGGTGACTAAATAAAGGTGCAGGTGCGGCTAATACCAAACCTGGAGTAGTATCAGGTGAAGTTGCAGCTAAAGTTTTCAACAGCAAGTTTTCCGTGGCTGCGAGACTGACACGCCATTGCTGTTCTGCTTTAGCCGAGGAACACTCAGCAAGATGAGATTGATTTTCAGATAAAACTTCCTTGAGACTTGGCAAAATCCATTCGTACACAGGTTTTCACCTCTTGATTGCTTCAGCAGCTAATGGTGGTTATATTTAGACATTTGCAAACTATATCTACGAGATTATCGTCATTAGTGTGAAGATAGAAAGTGGTATAACCGAACAATTCAGGTGCAATATCCTCTCTTTGTCAGTTGTCAGTTGTCGGTTGTCAGTTGTCATTGGGAAGAAATATTCCCCCACTTCCTCCACTTCCTCCACTTCCCCCACTTCCTCCACTTCCTCCACTTCCTCCACTTCCCCAATCCCCAGTCCCCAATTATCAATCCCAAAAAAGATGCGGCTGAGTCTCTATGATAGAGAATATAGAGATAGTGGCTATCAGTGAGCATCAAACCGTCAATATTCTATAGCCATGAGTACAATTAAATTGGCTCTTTTCAATAAAAGCGTTTTAATTTAGTTATTGGAAAGTTGTCATATTGTCAGTTATTCAGGTATTTGGTTTATGACTTTTGGGTGTAGCAATTTAATTCTTTTTTAAGATTTGCTCCTGGGCATCACTCACAGTAAAATCCATCACTTCAAGTATTCAATTTTGGAAATCAACATGAAAAAGCTCATTCCTTTTCTCGTTAGTAGCGTTTTATTAGCTGGTATGGTTGGTTGTCAAGAAGCACCAAAAACAGGTTCAGAAACTACTGGTACTACCAGTGAAACTCCTGCTGTACCAGCCAAACCCGCTTCTGATACGACGCGAATTATAGATAATTCTACTGCAACTCCTACTGCAACTCCTACTGCAACTTCTACTGCAACTCCTTCTGCAACTTCTACATCTACAACCGACTTAAAAACAGAAATTAGCAAAAAACTAAAAGCCAGTTTACCTGAGAATAAGTTGGAAGTAGTCAACAAAAATGGGGCAATTATCCTTAAAGGAACAGCAACTTCTCAGCAAGAAATTACACAAGCTGAAACTTTAATCAAGGAAGTAGCTGGTGTGAAAAGTGTCAAAGTAGAAGCTGAAGTGAAGACAGAGAAAAAACTTTAGTCATTCTATTTTATCCCATTGGGATAGTGAATTGGTTTTGCAATCATCTATTTTTCAAATGGGTATAACTTGAGATTAAAATCTATCAGGGCTTACTTTAGTTAGTAAGTCCTGTTTTTGGGTATTTTCTACCCATTTCTTCATCACTAATTACCCATTAAAAATATGTACGATAATAGTTGTGTAATTCCCATTATTAAATCTCCCAAAGATTATCAAGCATACCGAATTAGTCCCTGTGACTCTAACCGATTAGCAATTATCTTTGATTCTGCCAGTGCGAATACAGCGGGCAAGATGCCCGCACTACAAGAGTTTCATAATTCATGTTTTTTTGCTCTCTTTTTTATAATTGTGAAAAAAGATTTTGCCAATCAATTATAGTTGGTCTATCTCCTTGATTGACTATTTCAAAAACTTTGTTAATAGAATTTTGATAAAATAAACTTTCTACACAAGTTGCAGCTACATCAATTCGGCTAGTATCACCGGAAATTGTATCTCCTTTTCCAAAAATGACGTTTAATTTACCTTCACTTGTGGCTTTGAGTAGGGTATTGAGATCATAGGATGTATAAGAGGATGTTTGAAAACTTTCTCGTGTGGGATCTGACACCCGCAGATCCCCCTAAATCCCCCTTAAAAAGGGGGACTTTGAGGAATTTAGCCCCCCTTTGTAAGGGGGGTTGGGGGGATCTCGATTAATTCTGATACTTTTCAAACATCCTCTAAGGGCCATCGGTTAAACGTCCGGGACGAATGATAGTATAAGGGATTCCCGAATTAATAATGGCTTGTTCTCCTTTTTCTTTAGCATCAAGTACACCAAAAAGATTCAAAATATTAAAAGGAAATTGATGTTTACGGAGAATTCCGCAGGAAGAAACAAACACGAAGCGGTTTAAGTTTTTTGGTGCTGCGGAGATCAGATTAATTACACCTTGAGTATCAACTTTAGTCGGGGTATTTTTCGCTTTGTCTTCTAGAAATTGGGGATTAAATGCAGTTATTACCAATTCGATTATATTGGGGGTTTGATTAAATTCCCATCTTGCAGAGGGAAAAGCGGTAGTTCCTGTACAACAAATAATGGCGGTAATATTTGCCATTGCTGCTGTCAATGTGCTGGGTTTACAGATATCACCAATTGCAATTTCTACTTTGTTATTAAACATTTTTGCGGCTTTTGTGCCGCTGATACCTGTTACATCTTGATCCCTTACTAGTTTAAAATCTTGGAGATGATAATCATTGAGTGAGTTTTCCCCAAATACTAATTTTCTCCCTCGTTGATTTTGCAGTTGTTGAAAAGATGGTAGAGATGCATTGGTGGCATAACTGGAATGTGGTAAAATTCTAGCAATCGCTACTTGTCCATCTGGTAAAATAAAACCACCACCTATAATCTGCTGCAATGGTTTTGCTTCAGGTTCAATTAACCAAAATGTTTGCTGATTTGGTTGCATAAGCATATTTTTCTGCTTTTTATATCTGGATAAATTAGAAGTATTATATGATATGCGTTAAGATTTAAATCAGTAATATCTAGAGACTTAAAATTTATGGTTAAGAAAATTCGCCGAGTTTCCAAAGTTATCCACAAGTCACGCGATAAAGAATTTTTTCACCAAGCAGGAACTCCACCAGGAACAATCATTGTTGATGAAAATGCTGAACAACCAATTATTTTTCTGATTGACTATAACCAAACTCAACTGATTCAGAAACAAATAAGTTATCCAGAAGAATGTCTTAATTATTTGGATACAGAATCCGTTTCTTGGGTAGATGTTCAAGGTTTAGGTAGTAAAGATATTTTGCATCGTTTAGGTCAAACTTTTGATTTACATACTCTAATTTTAGAAGATATTGTCAACATGGTAGAACGACCAAAAATCGAGGATTATGAAGAGCAATTAGTGATTATTGCCCACATGGTTGTACCTAATCATAATAATGGCGGTTTTTATAGTGAACAAGTGAGTTTAGTTTTAGGTAAATATTATGTTTTGACAGTGCAAGAAGAACCAGAACATGATTGTTTTGATGGGGTGAGAATGAGAATTAATAAGAATAAAGGTATTATCCGCAGACAAGGTAGTGATTACTTGGCTTATTCTTTATTAGACGCAATTATTGATGGATTTTTCCCAGTTTTAGAACTGTATGGGGAAAGAATTGATGATTTAGAGGAGGAAGTAATCGTTAATCCTAGTCAACAAACATTGCAAAAAATATATCAAATTCGGCGGGAATTATTACAACTACGTCGTGCAATTTGGCCACAAAGAGATGCAATTAATTCTTTAATTAGAGATGGTAGTGAATTAATTAGTGATGATGTGAGAATTTATCTAAGAGACTGTTATGATCATGCAGTCCAAGTGATGGATATAGTGGAAACTTATCGAGAATTAGTAGCTGGTTTAATGGATGTTTATTTATCAGCAATTAGCAATAAAATGAATGAAATCATGAAACTGCTGACGGTGGTTTCTTCTATTTTTATTCCTTTGACTTTTATTGCTGGGGTATATGGGATGAATTTCAATACCGAAAAATCACCCCACAATATGCCGGAATTAAATTGGTATTGGGGCTACCCGCTATGTTTAGGAGTAATGGCGTTAGTGGCAATCAGTTTACTATACTTTTTTTGGCGACGGGGTTGGTTGACTAATTCTGTTAATTTTCAAAAAGATATTCATCGCTAAATTCGATAAAATAGAGACGCTTGATTAAACATCTCTAAGTGGTGAATGCAATTAAATAACAGGGGCTGCTGTAAATATAAACCACAGCAACAATGCTAGAACTAAAACACCAATTTTCACAAGCAGATACGTATAAGCATGAGGGATCAGCAAATTTTGGGTTGTCATATTCCACCTCTACCTACTAGTGCTTAACTAGTTATTATTTAACACAAGGAGTATTTTCCTCAATACCTTTGGCATTTTTGTTACGAATCAAGGCTTTTTCCAATTTGGTGAAGGTATTATTTATTAACTCCATTTTCTTATGTTCCTATTGTCGCTTAAAAATTGGCTAGTACCGCAGGGCAGAATTAAAAATTAATAATTAAAAAGGAGACGATACAGGCTTTTTAAGTATTTTTAATTATGAAAAAACTCAGTACAAATATTTGTGCGCCGGAAAGTGCTGTAAGTAGCAAGTTTTGGGTGAAGATTTAGACCCCACCCTCTTGCCAGTTCTTTGTTTCCTCTGTAAGAATGGAATTTCAAATTACTGTAATTGAAAACCGAGATTATTCATCAATACAATTAGGAATACCTAAAACTGCACAAGGAAAATTATGACCTAGTGTTTCAATCAGCGGATGATTGATAGATTTGCAGCCTAAAAATAGAATATCAGCAGTTTCTAATTCTACAACCTGATTAAGTTCTTTAACAATGTTACCAAACCGTAAATGAGATTTAAATGAACCCTGCCATTCTTCGGCTAAAGTTTTTGCTTGCCAAAGAATTCTATCTGCTTCCTGGAGATAAGTTCTCGATTCTCTTTCTAACTGCGGTAAAATTGCTGTTCTTTTGGGTTGATTTAATCGCAACGTGACTGGCTTTGATATATTACTTAATTGGCATTCTAATTGAGCTTTATTATCAGCAACATTGAATATATCAACATACTGATAATTGCAGTTTTCTTCTACTACATAAACAGCTTGAACTGTAACTTGCGAGTTAGTTGCTAAACTCGTTTGGTAGGCAATCCAACAGGCAATATCTAGGGCTGTATGACTTTGAGGTGAACCATTATAGCCGACAATTAAGTTAGCTGATTTTGTCTGCGAACCTCTTTTAGCAAATGATTTTTGAGTCTCTGGTAATAGCACCATTTGTTCAATTAAGTCATCACGACCTATCGCACTTTGCAAACGTGCCAACATTGTTTTGATTTTCACAGTTTTAACTTCTCTCCCTTGAAACGATTAACCAACGAGAAGCAGGGATAACAATTTTAGATATTAGATTTATCTTAAATCCAAAATCCGCAATTGATTAAGGAAGCCCCAATCATAACTGCTGTTACAGCCAAAGTTTTGGAGGTTCCTTCCATTGCCGACGGAGTTAGCTGACGGGCTAAGACTGGAAGGTGTCTCTCATAAGATTAGCCCCAAATACTTGGTTCCTCCGCTTCAAATTCAGCTTTCATGAATTTGGATTAGGCTACCCACTAAAAATATAGTAATACTATTACACTAGGTTTAGATAAAGTCAAGTTTAAGAATATTGAGGATATGCTTGTAGTGAGCAGCTTAATTACTGATTTACCCTGTTTTCTCTAATATTTAATGATTTAAACTACTTCAACTTAGCAAAAATTTAGAAGTCAGAATTTAGCCATAATTCATTGTTAAACTATGTTTAATGGCTATTTACCAAAGTTTAGGAAAAATTAACTTCTGGTTTTATCCCTCTGCTACTGTGTTCATCATACTTATTGGTTGTTACTGTTAAGCTTATCATTAGCTAGTAGTCTGTCAAATTTATTTTGACGGGTTTTTGGTAGTGCGGACCGAAAAGCCCGCGTGAGCGAGACGCTCACACTACAGTCCATCATTTTTATCTTGACAAACTACTAGTGTTTGTTAACAATGCTAATTTTTGCAGAGTCATTAGCATTTTTTAGCACTTCGTTTACTAATAACTTGATATATGCTGATTTAATTTCGCGTAAAGACGCTAAGAATAATTTTACATCTTTGTTTGAAATCAATAATCATCAATAACATCAGAACGGTGGGGGAGTTATTGACGCAGTAATTTTTCTTTTTTGAAATTTAAAAAATTGTGCATTTTATGTTTATCTCATTTATGAATTGAATAAAAGAGCAGCTAAGATACCCAACCAATAAGATAATAACCAACGCTTGTGTGTTAGAATCATAATCCAGTTCCCTAGTTGTAAAAATTTTCAAATCTACAATTCCAGATTCCAGATATGAAAAGAACATCGTAACGTTTTGTTAAGTTAAGTCAAGCAACCTTAAGACCTGTATAGATAGGCAGATCAAGGGGAATCGGAGGATGGTAAGCTATATGGTGAAATATAAAAGTGACTTAGGACGAAGTGTTAAATGGGTGTTTCCTTAACGGCTCCTCTCCTCCTTAGGGCCGCTCGTGGTGAACAAGTAGATCGTCCCCCTGTATGGATGATGCGACAAGCGGGACGCTATATGCAAGCATACCGGGATTTGCGGGACAAATATCCTTCATTCCGCGATCGCTCGGAAATTCCCGAAGTAGCAATCGAAGTTTCCCTCCAACCCTGGAGAGCTTTCCAACCCGACGGAGTAATTTTGTTTTCCGATATTGTCACCCCCTTACCAGGAATGGGGATTGACATGGATATTGCGGAAGGGAAGGGACCGATTATTTATTCGCCCATACGCACCCAAGAACAAATTGAACAACTGCGTCCTCTAGAACCAGAAGCAGCACTGCCGTTTATCAGAACGATTTTGCAAGCATTACGGCAGGAAGTAGGCAATCAATCAACGGTGTTAGGCTTTGTTGGCGCACCTTGGACTTTAGCAGCTTATGCGGTGGAAGGTAAGGGTTCTAAAACCTATTCCATCATCAAAAACATGGCCTTCTCAGATCCGACAATTCTCCATCAGCTACTCACAAAATTAGCAGATTCTATTGCTGATTATGTCCGCTATCAAATTGATTGTGGCGCTCAAGTAGTACAAATGTTCGATTCTTGGGCAGGACAATTAAGCCCTCAAGATTATGATACCTTTGCGCTACCTTATCAAAAAATGGTGTTTGAGAAAGTTAAAGCCACTCATCCTGACACACCATTAATTTTGTTGGTGACAGGTAGTGCGGGACTTTTAGAAAGAATGGCTACCTCTGGTGCTGATATTATTACTGTAGATTGGACAGTAGATATGGCAGATGCTAGAGCCAGATTAGGTAAGCACGTAAAAGTACAGGGTAATCTTGATCCGGGTGTGTTATTTGGTTCTAAGGAATTTATCCGCGAGCGTGTTTTGGACACCGTTCGCAAAGCCGGCAACTGGGGACATATCCTCAATCTCGGCCATGGTGTACTTCCAGAAACACCAGAAGAAAATGTGGCTTTCTTCTTTGAAACTGCCAAAAACCTCACCGCTTTGGTATAATCTGTAGGGTGGGCAATGCCCACCTGATTTTTAATTAAACGCAGAACAGAAAAATTGCTACAGCAGATTTCGGCTAAATGACCTACATCCGTGCCTAACCCTCCCTTTAATAAGCGCAGGTAAAGTAATTATGCACCTCACAAAGCCAAAAATTGCTATCTATAGCTGTAATTGTTTTTTGTTTATAAAAAATTAATATTGTTTTAAGGCGTAATGTATTTACTTAAATCCCAGTGATAACTATACTGGGTTTACTGAATATAAATCAAGTATATTATGGATAGAAATACACGCATCACCACGATTATTAATAATCGTCACCAGTGGAGTGAAACAATTACCCAGGTGGAAAAACACTTAAAAACCCTCTCCACCACCTTAGAAATACTAGAAGCAAAACGCAAGGATAGCTTAGAAAAAATCAATGATGTACAAATAATTGGTAAACTAAATGAAATTAATTTAACTAATATTCAGGACAAAATTACCACAGAATTAAACGCTTTAACTAAACTCAAAAACCGATTTTCTCGCAATACATTAAATATTGGAGTCGTAGGGAGAGCAGGACAAGGGAAAAGCCGACTTTTACAAAGTTTAACAGGGTTAACTTCAGCCGAAATACCCGATGGAGATAGACAACATTGTACAGGAGTTAAAAGCATAATTCATCATAATTCCCATGTTGATACCTATGGGGAAGTTTGGTTTCATAGTGAACGTTCATTTTTAGATGAAATTATCGCGCCATATTATGAAAAACTCAGTTTAAGAAGCCAACCTTTAACAGGAGAACAATTTGCTAAAAATCCTTTACCACCATTACCAACAGACATTCCTGGATATGCTGAACCTGGAGCAATGTATGAACATTTAAAACGATATCATGATCATTTTTACCGCTATTCTCATCTCTTACAAGAAAGTTCTCCTCTCAGGATTCAAAAACAGCAAATTAGAGAATATGTTGCACAAGACACCGTTGATGGTGAGAGAAATTATTTCAATTATTTAGCAGTTAAAGAAGTAAAAATTACCTGTTCATTTCCTAACGTTGATGTGAGTAAAATTGCCTTAGTAGATATGCCGGGACTAGGAGATACAGGCGTTGGTGATGAAAGCAGATTAATTAAATCATTGGGTAATGATATAGATTTTATCTTATTTGTGAGAATGCCTCAATCCCTCAGAGCATTTTGGGCAGATGTTGATGTTAAATTATATGATGTTTCTCGTGCTGCTTTGGTAGAGTTACCCGTTAATTTATGGTCATTTATGATACTGAATAAAACTACGACTGATGCTAAAAATGGTGATAATACTAACAATTGTCAAGATTTATTAGATACATTGCAAGAAAAACATATAAATGTGCAAAAATGTTTAATTGCTAACTGTAGTCAAGAATTAGAAACTAGCCAAATTTTAGATACCTTAATAGATTATCTCACCAATAACATGAATAATCTAGATAAACAATATGCTGCTAGTTGTCAAGAAAGAATCTTAGAAATATACAAAGCAGTTAATTCAGAAATAGATAAAGCCCAAAATATCTTTAATCAGAATTATGAAGACGACTATCAAGAAATAGAAGAACTATTTAGCGACTTATTTGGAAATAGTGATAGTGGGTGGTGGCAAGAAGTTTCTTTAGCATTACAAGAACTGAGAACTCAATTATGGTATCAGCGACAAGCATCTAATGAAGAACTATACAATGGTTTCATTGCTGCGATTGAAAAATGCGAAATAGACAAAGGCATTTTATCCAAAGAAACCGCTCTTGAAGAAATCAAAAATAGTATTAAAGCCATGAGCGTATTTCGCGCTTATCCTGACTATCAAGATGAATTGAGAGTATTAATTTCTCATAGGTTTTTATCCTTAGATGACAACCTTAAAGCAACAGTAGAATTAGCCAAAAATCAAGTAGTTAACCTATTTAAAGAAAAAGGAAATTTAGGGTTTATTAGTAATAAACAAGGTTCAGAATTTTTCCAAGACGTAGCTAATACAATTCCTGAAAGATTTGCAAAATTAAAACCAGGATTTGCCATTATCGCCGAATTTACATTATCATATCGCAGTTTAATTTTACCCCGGATTCGACAACATTTAGATGGACTAACTAATATTAGTGCCATAACTGGGGAATTTGGGGGAATTTCTCAAACCAAAAATCAAACTTTAGCATTAACCAAAGATACCACTGCTGACGAAATTTTCACAGCTTTAGAAATTGACTATGACAAAGCCATTAATACCATTAAACCGACATTAGAAGAATTAATGATTGAACCCAATGAAGCTTTGTATGCAATGGTAGAAGAATTTATTGATAATGTCATCCGTCAAAAAGACATTCAAAAAGAATGGAAAAACTTCCTCAGAGGAGTGCGCGGAAAAATTTGGGCAGATATTTTTGGACAAAAAGAAGAGGATAGACAACTGCGAAAAGAATGGTTAGACTTAGTAAATGAAGTTACAGCAGTGAATAAATTAGAATTATTTTACTTTGCTCAGTAGTGATTTAATAGTTAATACTCTGTAGGGTGCGTTAGAAATAACAATTTTAGTAAAAGATTGATAATTTAAGATGATGACGCACCGTACTAACCAGCAACTTACATTAGTACAATGATCAGGAAGGGAAATTATGAATGGTAATGAAGAATTAAAAATTATTATGGTTGCTCCTAGAGGTATTGGCAAAACCAGTATATTAGCAGCAATGCACGAAGAATTTCACAAAACTTTTGAACGAGCGAATTTACAAACTTGGGTAGAAAATGGCGCAGTATTAGCAGCGATAGATGAATGTAAAAATATTTTGAGAAATATCGATCCTCGTGTTAAAAAACAAGTGACACCTACCCAGCCGAAAGATAATCCTTGGAATGATCAAGGTTTTACCTTTGAGATAGGTAGTAGTGCGAAAAAATTCATGAAGCTAAGATTTACAGATCCCTCTGGAGAATATTTTAGTCCTACAGCTACCTCTAATCAAAAAGAATATATTAAACAACAACTTAATGACTGTGATGCTATACTTATTCCTATTGATGCTACAGCATTAATGCAGAAAAAAACAGGTATGGTAAGTTATGGAGAAATTGGTACATGGCATGAAGAAAAAAATAATCCTCAACAGATAACGAGATTATTAAAAGATGCTTTTAGTAATGTAAAATCTCCCAGATTAATAATTTTAGCCCCAGTGAAATGTGAAACCTATACACAAACATCCAAAGATGCAGAAAATCTTTTATCTCATGTAAAAATGGGATATAGTGAATTGTTGGATTTTGTGAAATCAGATTCTTTACTGAATAAAGTATCTATCGTTGTAACTCCTGTGCAAACTATTGGTAACGTAGTTTTTGCATATCATAGAACTGACAATGATGGTTTTACCAAATTTCATTATTATAAAACTCCCATTAATGCACCTTATGAACCAAAAGATGGTGATCAACCATTAAGATATATTATGTTATTTTTGATTAATGTTTTTTTGGAGAATAAAAAACGATTTTTAGAACAAGAACAGAAAAACTTAATTAACTTAGAAACTCAATTGTCTGTAGATAATAATAAATTAAATAATGCCAAAAGAGGATATGAAGAAGAAAAACGAATTTTAGATAAGCGCAATAGTATGTGGTGGTTTTTTAGAACTATAGCTAATGTGTTTGATGATAGGGAAGCTATTTATTATCAAGCAAAAGATAATTTAGATCAGAACCAAAATAAAGTTCAGAAAATTCAATTTAATATTAAATCTACTACCGAAAATATTCAAGCTACCCAAGAACAGATTACAGCTTTTAATAATGCTTTGTTTAGATTTACAATGGGATGTAAAAATAATGATGGTTTTGCGATTCTGCAAGGACATAAATGGTTAGAATTTCCTCAAAGTATTTTTTAGTTTCACAATACTTTTTTATTCATCAAAAGGAGCATTAATTTATGAACTTCGATATTCACTTTGATCTTTATGTCAAAACCTCAGCTAAAGGTAAAACAGGTATTCATTGGAGACATATTCAAAGTCCAGAAAATCAACCTTTGGTAGATACTCCTGATTTAATTAATGTCAAAGTTTGGGAAACAGAAAGTCAGCAAAGATTTTTTGTGAATGATTTAATTGATGAATATAAACCATCATTATTGATATTTAGAAAAGATGGTAAACTCTTATTAGAAGTTAGCGGAATTGAATCAGCAAAACGTTCTGAAGAATTAGGAAGAAGAGTATTAAATTTGATTGTATGGACATTCGATGATACATCAGAAAATGAGCAAATTGTGAGGATGATTGCTGATAGTGCAATTCAAAGTTTTTTAAATCAAGATGCTAGATTTAATCACATGATAGAGACAGCTATAAGTTTTCATCAGTTGGAAGAATTTAAAGTTGATATGGAGTTAATTAATCAATTTATTGAAAATCTGAAGACTGACTATCAGCAAATATTTTTAGATAATGTAGAAATCAAGTATAAATATCTGATAGAAGCGAAATCAGATCAATACTTAGATGAGTTATCAGCAGAGTTGAGAAAATCTCATCTTCCAAAGAAATGGGATAGTTATAATGGTGAAAAAAAAGATGGTGTTTTAGTTGTAGTAACAGACTATTTAAGCAATAATACAATTTTACATAATGTAGCAGTTTGGAGAGGTTTTGCAAATAATGTACAAGAACCTGTAAAGATAAAAATACCAAAAATAGAACCGCAAAAAAAAAAGGAAACTCAACCAGTCGAAATACAGGAAACACAAGAACGAAAAAACCACAAGAATCCTCTACAGTTATTATTAATAGTGGGAATAATAGTAATCCTAATAATCGTATTGGTAGTGGTGAATATGAAACAGTTGAAGATCCAACCTCAGAAAATCGAAGCAACCCCACAGGAGACGGTAACACCCCAAACAGAGGAAAAACCGGAACTTTTACAGGAAAAAATGTTAACTCCTCAAACCGAACAGCAGGAGATATTACAATTTCAAAGGTATTGAACTTTGGAAAAGATGTAGCTATTTCAGTGATCACAAATGACAACTTAACATATTTAATGTCTAACTTAGATAAAGAAAAAAATCTTAATTTGTTTGACATTGTTGATTTTTTAAGTAAATATCATTTGGATGATTATGATCATACAAGCAGTCATGATATCATAAATATCTATGATAAACTTATCCGTCAAATTCGTAATGATGGCTATAAAGAAAAGGTTAAATCGCAAATTGAAAAGAGTGATCAAAAACTAAATATTGAAAATGTAGAACATATTCCAACTCATCTACAGATGATTGATAATTTTAATAAATTACCTGATAATGAACGAAAAAATATTATTTACCTAGCTTGGTTTATCTTATATTGTAAAATTTATAAATTAGATCATCCTGATGAATATTCCCCGTGGAAAAGGTATTTAGATTTAATTGAAAAAATCCAAAACTTTTCTGACTATGAAAACGCTTGGATTTAGTAAAATAACCCTCTTATCAAGCAAAAAATACAAATGGTCTCTGTCCTGTATATCTGGAGTAGTTCATTTAAAAACTTAGATAAATCAACTAACACCCAGATCCCCGACTTCTTAGAGAAGTCGGGGATCTAGCTCCTAAAATCAAAATTATGCTATAATTGTACACCAACTTCTATCATCCCCAAACAACCCAAAATCAAACATCAATGACCAAAAAACGTATTTTAGTTACAGGTGCAAGTGGCTGTATCGGTCACTATATCAGCGAAGCCTTAATTCAAAACACCAATCACGAATTGTATCTACTAGTTAGAAACCCAAATAAACTCCAAGTAGATACTACAGCCCGTACCGGCATTACTATTCTCCAAGGTGATATGAAAGAGATTGGTAAATTCTCTGATTTACTTAAAACTATTGATATTGCCGTATTAACAGCCACTTCTTGGGGTGGTGAGGGCATTTTTGATATCAATGTCTTCAAAACTCTAGAATTAATGAGTTTGTTAAATCCTCAAAAATGTGAACAGGTAATTTATTTTTCCACTGCGAGTGTTTTGAACAACGATAATAAACCACTTAAAGAAGCCGGGGAAATTGGGACAGATTATATCCGTTCTAAATATGATTGTTTACATCAAATTGAAAAATTAGCAATTTTTCCCAAAATTACCACAGTTTTTCCTACCTTAGTATTAGGTGGTGATGATAAAAAACCTTATTCTCATCTCACATCTGGTATTCCTGAAGTTACTAACTATATTAATCTCATTCGTTTTTTACAAGCAGATAGTAGTTTTCACTTTATTCATGGTAAAGATATTGCCACAGTTATCCAATATTTAATTGATTATCCCCCACAACAGGGAGATCCACGCCGATTTGTTTTAGGACAATCAGCATTAACTGCTAATCAAGCCATTGAAGAAGTGTGTGCTTATTTAAGTAAAAAGATTTATTTCCGCATTCCTCTATCTTTAGGTTTAGCCAATGTGATTATTGTTTTATTCCGCATTCAAATGGCGGCTTGGGATCGATTCTGTATGAATTATCGTCATTTTAGCTATGCTAATGCCATTAATCCTAGCAGTTTCAATTTACCAAATTACTGTGCAACGATGAGTGATGTTTTGAAAATTAGCGGTGTGAAAGCTGGAAAATAAGGCGTTGGTGAATGAAAGTATGAATTAGTCCCACGCAAAGGCGCAAAGGCGCAAAGATTAAGAGTTTCAAAAAGGGAATTTTTGATTTTCATATCTCAATTCAGCAATACTTAAAATAAATATTACACGAAAACGCATTCATGGTGGCGACTAATGCGGACACATCCTCATCTATATAAAGTGCAGCCAAGATGGTCATACTCTGCCTAATACAGCTTTCACAGAGAGATATACTAATTCATTAGGCACATCTTATATTGCACCAATGAACTGAATTGCTAGGGACAAAAATTCCTCCGCGCGGTCAATTTGTTCTGCGGCTTGGTCTGTTGTGACGGCGTTCAATTGTCCGTAGTCGCCAGTTGTTCGCAGTTCCTGTGCTTCAATTAGGAAACGATGAAAATTAGTTGGGACTACTTGAGGTTTGGCAAATTCTCGCCCAAAAGCAGCAATAACGGCTGAATGTTTGGAAAATGAAAGTCCCTTACCCTCTAAAAATGCTTCTGCAATGTAGAACATAGCGTAGTAGGCGCGGGAGGTGGCGTAGTCTGGGTAGTTGTTGGTAAGTAGGAGTTTTGCAGCTTCTAAACTCTGTTGGGCTTTGAGGAGGAGTTCCCGTTGTTCGTCGGTCATAGAAGAACGCCTTCTTTACGGATATTACGAAGCAAAGAGCCGTTGCGGGTTTGATAGTGGGTTTCATCCATGAAAAGACAGCTAATGACAACATCATAATCTAGGGAAAGATCAGCGATCGCTTTCCCCGTGCGTTTGATTTCTTCTCCGGGGTTAACTGGAGGCTTCAGCACTACCAACACATCTATATCTGATCCAGGTTCTGCATCACCACGGGCTTGAGAACCAAAGAGGGTGAGGTGTTGTAAGCGATCGCCATACAGGTCATAAAGTTCTTTTTTTAGGCGAGTGAGAATAGGTTTGAGGTTAATGTTCATCGTTATGAGGGTGATCGCACTTCTCTAGTTTATCTCATGTGATCACTTGACTCTCTGAAGATATCGCTCGCAAATCAAAAAGGTAGAAGTCAAGAAAGAATAAACCACGAAGACACGAAGGATACGAAGAGAAGAGAGTTTAAGAGGTATTTTGCGTAAGTCATCAGTACACTAGGTTTAGCACTTACAGCAGTTTCCGCTCTTATGAGGTACAAAGTTGAATCATGAAACTCTTGTAGTGCGGGCATACTATGGCTAACGCCACGCTACGCGAACGACAAGTGTTACAGTGAGCTTGTCGAACTGCTCAGTACAAGTCTTGCCCGCTAGATATGTACCTCATAACACCGGGAAGTGCTGTAAATATACTTCACGGCGATCGCTCACAACCGAACATATTCGATAAAATTAGATAAAATAAATCATAGTGTGGAGTTTCCTTGCGTCTACCCAACCTACAATAGTTGTAAATTTAGAAGAGGAGAATTTTTAATTATGACTCAAGCAGTAGAAAGGCAAAAATCTATTTTAGAAATAGTCCAAAATCTAACCCCTCAACAACAGGAGGAGGTTTTAAATTTTATTGAGTTTTTACAGTTCAAGTCACAAAAACATGATATATACACAAAAGGTAAATCTCAGCAAAAATCACCGGAGGAATTAGGCTGGCCTCCTGGTTTTTTTGAACAAACTTATGGTAGTTGTCAAGATGATCCTATTATTATTGATAATGAGGATAATTTTGCCCAAAGAGAAGAAGCTGCATGATTTATTTGCTAGATACTAATTAATTATTGTCTGAATCAGGATGTCCAGGATTAAAGGATTAACAGGATAAAAATAGGGATTAATTGCTCACGGTTTGTCATACATCTAAACCTCCAAAATAATATCAATAGCGATCGCTCTCCTCCAGTTTATCTCATGCGAACATCGCCCTGATGCAAATCAAAAAGGCAGAGGTTAAGAAAGAATAAACCACGAAGACACGAAGTAAGCGAAGGAAAGGGAGTTTTAGAGAGATTTTGCATAATTTCTAATAATTTAACTTTACAATGAGAGCGATCGCACTCTTCTAGTGTATCTCATGCGATC
This sequence comes from Dolichospermum sp. UHCC 0352, assembly GCF_009711925.1. Taxonomy (NCBI): domain Bacteria; kingdom Bacillati; phylum Cyanobacteriota; class Cyanophyceae; order Nostocales; family Aphanizomenonaceae; genus Dolichospermum; species Dolichospermum sp. UHCC 0352. The sequence continues at coordinate 46,749 of NZ_VIKY01000142.1, forward strand.
GCTCCCATGCAAAGAAAAAAGGTGGGTTAAAAAAGTAACGCACCTTACCAAACAAACACGAAGAGACCAAACTTACTTATTCTGTTGAACAGCGGGCATTAAGTCATTAAATTCTTCAATTCTCAGCATACGAATATCTTTAACTGATGCCGCAAACCATGGGAGATTTTGAGATAAATCAATTGCAGCAAGTACACACGTAACAGCATTAATAGTGTTTGTATCCCCAAAATAAACACTGCCTTGTTGCCGAGTAAAACCTTTCCTTTGTAAGATTTTCGCAATCTCACCATAAGCATTATTGTATGGATCACCATAGTTCAGCTTTAGTGATTCAATATCCATATCAAAAGCAATAGCGTACATTCTTGTTTCCCCAATTTCTTGTTTATTTACCTGCTGTATCTTGCTTAACTGTTGCTGCCCAATGGGTTGGGTCTTCTCTAATTTTTTAGCCACTTGAGAAATCATTTATCCCACCAACATAACGATTTAGCCTCTTAAGTTTAGCAATTTCACTTAGAATATAGCAATCTTAATCAGGGAGGAGTTTTAATGTCTAGGCTATCCGCTTTAGCACGATATTAGGATGGAGTTTTCTCAACCTTATCTCTAATGTCATCAAAACGAGTATAATGTCTTCCGGCAACATTCCTTAATTCTTTTGCGATAAATTTATCGGTAGCTATTACAGTAAATTGTTTTCCTTTCGCTCTTAATAAGGTCAATGCCCTTTCAAAATCTCCATCTCCACTAATTAGTACAGCTTTATCATAGCTGTCTATAGTGTTAAACATATCCAAAACTATTTCAATATCTAAATTAGCTTTCTGTTTTTTTACGCCAGTGTTTGCGTCATAAATTGTTTTTATTGGTTTTGTAATAAGTGAATAACCCATTAAAGGTAATGCGTCTAAATATGACTGTTGTTTTGCTTCAGGTGGTGTGTCTTGTCCAATATAATAAAAGGCATCAACAATATCACCTTCTGTCCCAATATAATCAAGAATTTTTTTAGGATCAGCGAACCAAGACAGTGCATCTTTCTGCATGAAAAAGAAATTTGCACCATCAAGAAATACAGAAATTCTCATGATAACTCCGTTTAATTGAAATATTTGGTAAATTCAATTATAACTTTAAACAGTCCAAGCCGCGTAGTTAAGAGCCTGTCGGATATCTTCATCCTCTAATTCTGGATAAGCTGCTAAAACTTCCTGAACCGAAAGGTTACTAGCCAGTAATTTCAACACAAAGCCCACAGTAATCCGCATTCCTCGAATTGTTGGTTGTCCAAGGCAAACGTTGGGATTAACAGTAATCCGATCTAATTGAGCCAGCACGGTGATACTCCTGAAATATAAAAATTCTTTCTCTATTATATTATTTTAAGCGATTACGCCATTTTTTAGGATCTTGAGAACAGTGAAACACCGTATATATAGTTACTAACTTAAGTTGCTAGTCATCTAATTGAGGTTGCTAATGGGTAATTGGTGATCAAATCCCAGTCTTCATCCTGCAAATCCTTAAATCCTGGTTATCTTGATTCAGGCATTCTCACATACAACAGGCTTGAGAAAAAAGTCAATTAGTCTTAATTTTAGTTACAGTTAGATCACAAATAAATCGTGAGGGGTGAGACTATGCGTGTTTTGCTAGTTTATCCAATATTTCCAAGCACCTTTTGGTCTTATGAGAAAATTCTGGCACTGGTTGACAGAAAGGTGTTGTTACCACCATTGGGTTTAGTAACGGTAGCGGCAATTTTGCCCCAAGAATGGGAATTTAAGCTTGTAGATCGTAACATTCGCGCCGCCACAGAAGCAGAATGGGCAAAATTAAACCATCATTAGCAAGCAACTCAATTTCAAGAAATAGCTGCTTCTTTTCACCAAATGTACCCTCTATCATATTCTCCCAGTTGCTCCAGATTCATTCAAACAAAAAACGCAATGATCAGCATTTGGGTATTTATCGCGGGCTTTTTGATGTGCAATTTCTTTATCTTGATCAATTAAGTAATCACCACTATTTAACTCAATAGCAATATACCAGCCATAATGTTCTTTGATCAATTCAGGACGTACACGCTCAAAAAATGTCCGATAACGTTGATACTCTGCCTCATTTTCAGCTTTACGTCTAGCTAATTCTTCCGGTGATAAAGTCAGTTCTGGAAAAATTATTCCTCTTCTCGCTGGTTGTTTTGGTGTTAGTTGAGTCATGTTTTTAAACTCCATTTCTACTATGATAATAATAATATCAAAAAAATCATCCCCAACTCAAAACACCAGCAGAAAAACCATCTTTATGAACCTTTCATTATCAGTCCTGATAGAATCTGCAAAAGCTGGAAAACTCATTAGTTTCCCCACAGATACCGTCCCCGCATTAGCCACCATACCAGTACAAGCAGAATTAATTTATGCAGCGAAACAACGCAGTTTCGATAAACCTTTAATTTTAATGGCTGCTAAAGCTGAAGATTTATGGGATTATGTTCAAGGTAGCCAAAGAGAATATCAAATCTGGCAAAAAATTGTTAATCAACATTGGCCAGGTGCATTAACTTTAGTTTTACCAGCTAGTGACAAAATTCCCACCGTCATGAACCCTGTTGAACCAACTACCATTGGGATTAGAGTCCCAAATCATCCAGTTGCTCAAACTATTTTGGCGCAAACTGGGCCAATGGCGACAACTAGCGCTAATTTATCAGGACAACCAGCTTTAGAAACCAAAGCAGCCATAGAAGCTCAATTTCCAGAGGTTTTAACATTAGAATCAACAGAATACCAAGGTTTGGGAATACCTTCCACCGTTGCTAAATGGACAGGGAACAATTGGCAGATTTTACGACAAGGTAGTATTAAATTAGATAATTATGAATTTTAGTAACTGGCTATATTTAGGAGCAGGAATAGGATTAGGAATAGGTATTTGTAGATTATTCCTTCAGCCTACAAAATCTGCATCCATTCCCATTCAAAATGCTCCACAACAGCAAGAAAACCAACTTTTACAAGAATTGAAACAAACTCAATTAGCCTATTATCAGTCCAAAGAAATGAGTCAGTTTCAAGCAGGTTTTTTAGCCCGAATTAGCCATGAATTGCGATCGCCATTAGGGAGTATAATTGGCTTACATCAATTGATTTTGACAGATTTATGTGACAATCCCGAAGAAGAACGGGAATTTGTCGGACAAGCTCACGAAAAATCTCTCAAGTTATTAAAACTAATTGATGAAATTCTCAATGTTTCCAAAATTGAATCTGGTAGAAATAAATTAGATATTGAAACTTTGCAATTATCTGAATTTTTACAAGAAATTTATAACTTAACTTATCTATTAGCAGTCAATCGTAATTATCCTTTTACTTTATCACCACCAGATCCAAAAATTTACATTTTAGCAGATTCCCGCTGGCTCAAACAAGTATTAATAAACTTGATAGATACAACAATTGCTCAAATGGAAGCAGGGAATATTTATCTTTCTAGTCATCTACAACCTACAGATAATTATGTAAATATCTGCTTAGATGTACCAACTGAAACTGTAGTTACAAGTGAATCTATAGATTTGATGATAGCTGAAAATCAGACAACTCAGAAAAATATAGTTCTGTCACCAGGAATGAAACTTTCACTTCATCAAAGTTTAGTAGAATTGATGGGAGGAAAGTTAGAAATTTTGCCTTTCCCCACCAATCAGGAAGAAAAATCACAGTTAACAAGATGGCAAATATCTATGCCTCTAACGACTCCTGAAGTTGAATCTCTCCAGGAACAAAATCAAAATTAGATTGATTGTATAGCACCATTGTTGTTGTGTTATTTGCTTGAAAACCAATCTTCTCATAAAATTCCTGCTGGTGAGTTGTCATCAAATACACACGCTCTACTTTTTGCATTCGCGGATGACTTAAAACAGTTTCTACCAACTTGCTACCTAGTCCATTACCTTGATATTCTGGATGAATCACAACATCCCAAATTGTAGCGCGATAGATACCATCAGAAGTCGCTCTTGCAAAGCCAATTAATAATTCCTTCTCCCAGACAGAAATCACAGGTTCACTATTAGCAATAGCTATACCCCAATCCTTAATACTTCGTCCTTTTGCCCAAAAAGCGGACAGATTAAACAGTTCTTGGAGTTGGTAAAGATCAATATCCGCATGACTGTGGCTAAATTGAATCTGAGAATATTTCATCTATAAACACCCACTTATCCTAAGATATTTGTTTCTGTTATGGCATATTTTCCTAGAAATTACTAAACCTGTATATGTATATGCAACAGTTCAATTAAAAATTAAGAATTAAAAATTAAAACACTCTTTTTTAATCACTCTTCCCTGTTCATTGACAAACCCACTTCCATAGAGGGTGAGAAGATCCTTGTTGACGAATACGATAAACTTGCTTTTTTAATTTTTCCTGTTCTGCCAATGGTAATCCCCACAGAATATTGCGACTTTGCCAAACTAAAACAGAAGTTGTCACACCTATGCACAAACTTAAACCCAGGGCAGATAGAGGATGAAAAATTAGTGCGTACCGTAATCCTACCCAGGTAAAATATTGTTGTAACAAGGAAATTTCTACCCGTAAATCCCACAGACAAACAGGGGCTATTATTAGCCACAAACAGCCGACAAATAACCATCTGCCGTATACTGTAAGCTGATGTAGCTTTTGGATTTGTTGAGTAAAAGCAGAATCTACTCCGAATTCTTCTACCTCAATTTGTGGTTCTTCGGGTTTATCCATAGGAAGAGTATAGCTTGCGCCTACAAAAAACTCTAAAATCTCGTTCCCAGTCTCCGACTGGGAATGTTTATTATTGCGGCTCTGCCGCTAGTGACAAGGAGGCTCCAGCCTCAAATTAGGCATTCCCAGCCAGAGGCTAGGAACGAGGTATTTTCCATGACTGAATTTAGCTTTCTGGAGAAGTCACAGGGGGTTCAACTTGGTAATTTTGACTGCGTTCTCGCCACCAAATCAGGAGTGTACTGGCAATGAATATACTAGAATAAGCTCCCATTATAAAGCCGACAATTAAAGCTAGAGAGAAATAATGGAGCGTTTCTCCACCAAATAGGAAAATAGCAGTTAATGTCAGTAAGGTGGTTAAAGTCGTGTTGATTGACCGAGATAAAGTTTGGTTAACAGCATCATCAACAACCTCAGCAATTGGTTGTTCAGGATGAAGTTTAATAGTTTCCCGAATGCGGTCATAAATTACCACAGTATCATTGACTGAAAACCCTGTGATAGTTAACAAAGCAACAATGAAAAGACTATCTACCTCAACACCGAAAACTAAGCCTAAAATTGAGAAAACTCCAGTTGTGACGAGAATATCGTGAAACAATGCCACAATAGCTAATAAGGCATAGTCCAACTGAAACCGGAAAGCCATATAAACAGTTATCCCGACAAAGGAAACTATTAAAGCTAAGATTCCCGAAGTAAATAATTCCTTTCCTAAAGTTGCACCAACGGAGTCAATTTGGTTTTTTTGCGGGTCGAAAGCGCCGATTTTTTCAGTTAACGCAGTTTGCAAATTACTCCGCTGTTCTGTTTCCAGGTTTTTCGTGCGAATAGTAATGCCATTTTCTTGGCCATTTTCCGAGATTAACTGAATGCTGCTGTCTCCAAGTCCTTGGGATTTGGCGACTTCTCGCACCAGATTAATATCTATTGGCTGGTCACAGTTACCAGGTTTGCCACAGTCCCGGACAAATTGCAACCTTGTTCCGCCGATAAAGTCCAAGCTGGGACGCAGAGGTGCTTTGATACTGGGATTGAGTGTGGATATCACCATAGAGATGATACCCACCAGGATAATCACAGCGGAAATAGTCCACCAAGTACCCCGGGCTTTGTTAATATCTAATCTCATCGTGCCACTCCTGTCTTATTTGTTACTGGCACATTAGGAGCATAAAATTCTGTTTTCCGCAAAGAGGGAATGGAAATAACTAAAAACATCAATGTGCGACTACAAGTAATTGCGGTAAACATACTCACCCCTACGCCTAAAGCTAAGGTAAGAGCAAAGCCTTTGACTAGTCCTGAACCTAACCAAAACAATGCAGCACAAGCAATCCAGGTAGTAACGTTACTATCCAAAATACTAGAAAAGGCGCGGTAAAAACCGGATTCTACAGAACGATACAAAGATTTACCTGCTTGTAGTTCTTCCCTGGTGCGTTCAAAAATCAAAACGTTAGCATCAACTGCCATACCGATACTGAGAATAAAACCCGCAATTCCTGGTAAAGTGAGGGTGACACTCAATAAACAAAAGGTAGCCCAAGTCAGTAGGGAGTAAATCAATAGTGATATATTCGCTATCATTCCTGGTAATCTATAGTACCACACCATAAATATTAATACTAAAGTCAGACCACCAATACCAGCGTAGATACTTCTTTGAATACTATCTTTTCCTAAAGTAGCTCCTACCGTTCTTCTCTCCGCAATTTCCACAGGAACAGGTAATGCACCACCGCGTAATTGTACGCCTAAATCATTGGCTTCTTGGGCTTGAAAACGACCTGTAATTACCGCAGAACCGCCAGTAATCCCAGTAGCAGCAAATTCTACACCTACACTAGGTGAACTGATCAGTTCATTATCAAGGAAAATACCGATACCACGACCAGTGCCAGCGAGGTCTTTTGTGAGTCCAGCAAAGAGTTCACCACCCTTTTGATCAAAACGGATAGCCACATCCCAGTTATTGCCTTGAGTGGGCTGACCGTAGGCATCCTGGAGATATTTACCTGTTAGGGGTGGATTGGTACTTTCAAACAATTCCGCAACTGCTTGATTACTTTGATCAAACTCTTGCTTATTTTGATCAATTGCTGCTTGATCTTTACTCTTTTTCAAGTCTTCGCGCTTGGTTTTCAGGTCATTTTTTGTTACCTGAAGAGCAAAAAGTTGAGTTTCTGTATTCGGTTTTTGGACACGGAACTCTAACTGCGCTGTACCGCCTAATACCCGTTCTGCTTGTTCTGGATCATTGACACCAGGTAGTTGTACGGAAATCTTATCTGTACCGATAGTTTGAATTAATGGCTCAGAAACACCAAGACCATTAATCCGCCCTTCCACTACTTTTTTTACAGCTTCCAATTCTCTTTCGGTGATTTGGGGAATTTCCGCCGTTGGTTTCACCTGAATTGTAAGCTGTGACCCACCTCGTAAGTCTAGTCCCAAGGGGACAGGAATTGTCACAATCACCGTAATAGCGGTGATGACCAAAACTATAATTAACGCTAATAGCGATCGCTGTTTTTGCATACCATCACTCACAACTGACAAAGATTATAAGAAAATAGGCTAAAAACCTCGGAATTGACACCTAAAAATCCAAAAAGTTTTTAGGTGTCAATGTCTTTTAAGCCGGGACTGAAAGCCGTGTGGGGGATTTATCCCCCAGCGATTTATGTTATACTACTTGTAACAGGAAAGGTAATCAACCTGTCTAAAAACCTAACTGCCTAACGGCTTTTCTGGTCCTTGACAATTAAATCTATGCGGTTTTACTGCATTGTTCTAGTTTCCTCCTAGCAGTAGGTAAAAGATTTATAGGAACTAGACGACTCAGAATTTTGAAACTTTCTCGTTTCAAGTTAAACAGGACTTGCAGCAATGCAACTACGGTCGGGCAGACCGAAAGCTAACGCTTGGGGAGAGTCCCACCTCTGAGCTAGATAACCCAAGGAGTCTAGTTTAAGTGGTCTCGTTGAACCAAGAATCCCCGTGTCTTTAGACCGGGGAGTGTCAAAATAACGTTCTTTTTGCCAGTTGTGAGTAGAAGTTTGATGTGGTCAGTAGTCAGTAGTCAGTGGTTCATAGCAACGGACAAAGAACAACTGACCACTGACAACTGACAACTTCCTAAATTCGCAAAGCCACCATTTTCTGGACTGCTTCGACGATTTGCTCTGGTTGGATAATAGTTAGACGCTCAAGATTACCATTGTAAGGTGTGGGGATATCTTGAGAAGAAAGCCGCAACACAGGTGCATCTAATTCATCAAATAAGCGGTCATTAATAGAAGCAACTAATTCTGCACCAATACCCCCAGTTCTCATGCACTCTTCCACAACAATCACCCGGTGAGTCTTGCGAATTGATGCGCCAATAGTTTCAAAATCAAGAGGTTTCAAGGAAATTAAGTCAATAACTTCTGGATCATAACCTTGTTTTTCCAAAACTTTCACAGCTTGCAGCACATGATACCGCATCCGCGAATAAGTGAGAATTGTCACATCCTTACCTTGACGAACAACTTCAGCTTTATCTAGCGGTAGCACATATTCTGTTTCTGGCAGGTCTTCTTTTAAGTTATAAAGTAAAACGTGTTCAAAAAATAACACAGGGTTATCATCGCGGATAGCTGCTTTCAGTAATCCTTTAGCGTTATAAGGTGTGGAACAAGCCACAATTTTTAAACCAGGAACAGCTTGGAAATAAGCTTCAAGACGTTGGGAATGTTCCGCACCAAGCTGTCTACCCACACCCCCAGGTCCACGAATCACCATCGGGATTTTAAAGTTACCACCGGAAGTGTAACGTAACATCCCCGCATTATTAGAAATTTGGTTGAAGGCCAGGAGCAGAAAGCCCATATTCATGCCTTCAATAATCGGTCTTAATCCAGTCATAGCCGCCCCTACAGCTATCCCAGTAAAGCTATTTTCCGCAATGGGGGTATCTAAAACTCGCAAATCACCATATTTTTGGTGTAAGTCTTTAGTAACTTTATAAGAACCGCCGTAGTGTCCTACGTCTTCACCCAGAATGAATACGCTAGAATCGCGGGACATTTCTTCGTCAATAGCTTCCCGCAGGGCGTTGAAAAATAGTGTTTCTGCCATTTAGACCTTTATCGCAATTTATCGTTATAGAATTTTATCGTGCCATTGTCCCGAATACAGTCAAGCCTAGCACTGTTGTTGAGAACATCAGATAATTCTTTATAATCCACTTTTTGCACGTAGCGGTAGAAAATTCATGATATCTGACTTGAAGAATAATTGCACGAAAAAATCACAAAAGTTGGTTAAAGTGGAGTAAAATACAAACAACATCTTTATCTAGCTGAATATAGACACTTACCAACAAAGACTGATTGGGGAAATGCGTTATTACTTCTATCTAGTAGTCTGTTAAATTTATTTTGACGGGTTTTTGGTAGTGCAAGCATCTTACCCGCGTGAGCGAGACGCTCACACTACAGTCCATCATTTTTATCTTGACAAACTACTAGTACACTGCGGCGTAAGTAAGATAACCATTAAAAATCCCTAAAAAGCTTATACAATCTGCTTTTTTAATTTTTAATTGTTAATTTTTAATTCCGCCCTGCGGTACTAGTTTTGTTTGTACTTTTGTCTAAATCTCTAATTATCAATTTTTCACTCCTACCCATTGAGTCACAGGAGACATGGATTTCCAACCTAGAAATTTACCAATAGGTTCGGCTCGTTGAATAGCAATCCGGGTAAAGTTTCCTCCCACTTTTTCATACCATTGATATAATCTTTGTTCACCTGCCAAAGTGACAACATTAACCACCATTCTACCTCCAGGAAGCAAGACATTCCAACAATTTTCTAATATTTCTGATGCTGTCACACCACCACCAATAAAAATTGCGTTTGGTGCTGGTAAATTTGGGATGACTTCTAAGGCTTTACCTGCCATAATTTGTAAATTTGGTGTTCCCAAAGCAGCCGCATTATCAGCAATATAATTTAGTCTAGTGGAATTTTGTTCAATAGCGATCGCTCGACATCTTCTATCACTTCGCAACCATTCTATAGAAATAGAACCACAACCAGCCCCCACATCCCAAAGCAATTCCCCCGGTAAAGGTGCTAAACTTGATAATGTCACCGCCCGGACTTCCCGTTTTGTTAATTGTCCATCATGATGAAAAGCACTATCAGGTAAACCAGGAAATCTGGATAAACCAACAATTCCCCTATCAGCAATACATTCCACCGCAATAGTATTTAAAGCCGCGACATTTTTTTCTTGCCAATTAGTAGCGATATCTGTGATAATGTTCTCATTAATATTACCCATTTTTTCTAAAACGGTAATTTGACTATTACCATAACCGCGATTTATTAAAATTTCTGCGACATGAGCGGGAGTATTTTTTCCCTCACTTAAAATTAATAATTTTGCACCGGGATAAATATAAGATTGCAGTAAAGAAACCGGACGACCACATAAACTTAAAGTTTCGACTTCTGTTAATGACCATCCTAATCGAGAACAAGCCAGACTAAAAGCGGAAGGTGCAGGAATAATTGTAATTTCCGAAATAGGAATATCTTTCAGAATAGTTGCACCCACACCATAACATAAAGGGTCGCCACTAGCTAAAATACAAACTGCTTGACCACGACGACTGATAATTTCGGTTATGGAAGTTGTAAAAGGTGATTTCCAGGGAATTTTTTCCCGGTTGTCGTCAGGTGGTAACATAGAAAGATGACGTTCACCACCAAAGATAATCTGAGCTTTGTCTAAGCAGGAAACAGCAATGGGACTTAACCCTGCTAAACCATCTTCACCGATACCGATAATTGATAACCATTTTTGCATAATTCGTGAGGTTGTTTGTTTTGCTGGAATATCGCTTTTATTACCTTACCGTGAGGGGATGTAAAGTTGGTGCTTTGAGTTGAATAAGAGTATTTTTTCTCGCAGAGACGCAGAGGCGCAAAGAAGAGCGCGTAATGTATTGTTTTTACAACATATTTATAAACCTCATTAATACAATTTGTCATAATTAAATTTACTTATTTGATAAATTTACAGAGGTAGATGGTAAAAAATATGTTAAATATTTAGAATAGATGTCTATTTATATTATTGGAGTTTTATGTACCCCATATTTATCCTATTGAAAGAAGGAATATACTTATTTCAAGAAGCACATAAATCTAAGTTAAATCCTACTGGTTTAGAAGGAAATATTTTACTATTTTTTAGAGATTTAAAAAAATCAATAGATACAAAGAATTTAGATAAACTAAATGAATTAATATCTGATAAATATTATAGTGAATCTTACCCTCAGACTAATAAGAATCAACTAATATTCTATTTTGAATCTGTTTTCAAATCTTTACCATTTTTGACTAGTCCTTCTTTAGAGGTAGAAATTTGTAAAATTCCAGAATTTAGAAGTCAAAAGCAAGTTTTTTTAGTTATTAGACCTATTTTAAATGTTCATTTATTAGGAATAATAAATTTATTTTACCAAGGTTTTGGGACAGAAAAAAGAATGGGTGTAATTTTAGAGAAAAATCAAAATTCTGGGTTATTTACTATTGTTAATATGGAAGATATTTCATATCTTGAATCTAAATAAGTAAGTAAGTAGACGAAAATAAATCAAAGTAG